>CAIZHC010000278.1 GCA_903932705.1 uncultured Actinomycetes bacterium
AGACCTTCCGGGTACAGACCGCCTGACCAACGAAGAACTTCTTCACCTAGATGTCGATGTCTTGATTCCGGCTGCTCTGGCTGATGCAATTACAGAATCGACCGCCTCTGCCGTAAAGGCGAAGATTGTGGTGGAGGGAGCCAATGGCCCAACCACTCCAAGTGGGGATGCGATCTTGCACGATAAGGGGATCTTGGTTGTCCCAGATATCTTGGCAAACTCAGGTGGCGTCATCGTCTCCTACTTCGAGTGGGTCCAAGATAAGCAGAACTACTTCTGGACAGCCGATGAGGTTAAAACCAATCTCTCCTCCATCATGATGAAGGCTCTCAATGAGGTCGAGTCGACTGCAGAGAAAAAACAAGCGACTTGGCGGGAGGCTGCGTTAATGTTGGGTGTAGGCAGAGTTGCCGAAGCTCACAAGTTACGGGGACTTTATCCATGACCGAACGCCGAATTCATCCGGCTTGGATTGCTGCAATTGTTACATTCTTTACCCTTATTGCGACTTCTGGCTTTCGCGCTGCTCCATCAGTTCTCATTGTTCCGCTGCAGAACTCCTTTGGGTGGTCTCGCGCCTCAATTAGTACCGCGATTTCTATCAATGTCTTGGTCTATGGATTGACAGCGCCATTTGCCGCAGCGTTGATGGAGCGATTCGGAATTCGTCGCGTAGTAATGGTTGCTCTTGCAACTGTTGGTACGGGGGCGTGGTGCACTCAATATATTAATCGTCCTTGGCACTTGATGCTTCTATGGGGATTTATCGTTGGCGGTGGAACTGGTTCTATGGCGCTGGTCTTCGCAGCATCAATTGCCAATAGATGGTTCATTAAGAACAAAGGTCTCGTTGTCGGAATTCTCACCGCTTCAAGCGCCGCTGGAAATCTGATTTTTCTACCTGGCTTATCGCACCTGGTAACTCAATATGGATGGAAATCAGTATCCATAACCGTCTCTCTTGGCGCCTTCTTAATGGTGCCAGTGATCTTCCTATTTCTCAAAGAGAGTCCTCTTCATGCGGCCGTTAAACCATATGGAGCTCCAGATGATTATGTCTATCCTGAAATAGTTCGGCGCAATGCGGGTCGCGAAGCGATTGATACTTTAAAGCGCGCAAGTAAGGTAAAGAATTTCTGGTTTCTCTGCGGTTCATTTTTTATCTGCGGATTGTCGACGAGCGGATTAATTGGAACACACTTCATACCCGCAGCAATGGATCATGGAATGGTGATGGATACCGCTGCGAGTTTGCTGGCGCTGGTGGGAATCTTTGACGTGGTCGGAACAATGGCTTCGGGCTGGCTCACTGATCGCGTGGATCCCATCAAATTGCTCTTCTTCTATTACTTCTTGCGAGGGCTCTCACTATTCCTGCTTCCATCTATTCTTTTCAGCTCGGTACATGCATCCACTCTTGTCTTTGTAATTTTCTATGGACTTGATTGGGTTGCGACAGTCCCACCCACCGTCATCTTGTGTCGTAGAGTCCTCGGTCCATCTAGCGGAACAGTTGTCTACGGATGGGTCTTCGCTTGTCACCAGATTGGCGGCTCTATAGCTGCTCTCGGAGGGGCAATCATCCACGATAAGTTAGGCAATTACGCTGCCGCTTTCTATGCCGCGGGCGTGCTCTGCATTATTGCCTCCTACGCAGTACTTCAAATTACACGTGAGGATGTTCCAGCGCAGGTCACTTCCCGATAAGTTTCTCCCATGAGCGATTTGTATTCAGACCCACTTGGTACTGCCGACAAGGCTGCCGCAGAGTTAGCCCGAATCACCGGAAAAGATCATCACGATGTTGCTCTTGTCATGGGCTCTGGATGGGTTTCTGCAGCCGACGCGCTCGGAACTCCAACCCATGAGTTTGAAGCGACCGACCTGCCTGGATTCCCCGCCCCAACTGTCTTTGGACATGGCGGCAAGATCCGCTCATACGACCTACAAGGGGCAAAGGGAACAATCCGCGCTCTGGTTTTTCTTGGTCGTACTCACCTTTACGAAGGTAAGGGAGTAGAGCCTGTCGTGCATGGGGCACGTACGGCTGTTAAAGCGGGATGCAAAGTTGTTGTACTCACCAATGCCTGCGGTGGAATTAATCGCGACTATCACGTTGGCCAACCCGTGCTCATTCGTGACCACATCTCATTGACCGCTGTGAGTCCGCTTATTGGCGCAGATTTCGTAGATCTCACCGACCTTTACAGCAAGAGAATTCGCGCCATCTTGCGCGAAGAGGATTCAACTCTGGCTGAAGGTGTCTATGCACATTGGCGTGGACCTTCCTATGAAACACCGGCAGAAATCAACATGATCCGCGTAATGGGTGGAGATCTCGTTGGAATGTCTACTGTTCCAGAGGCAATTGCAGCCCATGCACTAGGAGCAGAAGTTGTAGCAATCTCACTTGTTTCTAATGCCGCAGCAGGTATGACCGGCGAGAAGCTGAGTCATGAAGAGGTTATGGCAGCAGGCAAGGCAGCAGCAGGCAAGATGGGTGAATTGCTAAGCAAGGTATTGCACAAGATATGAGCGCGGTGATTTCAGCGGAACTCCGTGCAGAAGTTGAGGAGTGGATTGCCCTCGATCCCGATCCCAAGACCGCTGCCCAACTTCAAAGTTGGCTTGATGGCGATAACGTTGATGAACTGAAATCTGCTTTCTCTGGATTCTTGCAATTTGGAACCGCTGGGTTACGTGGACCTATTGGCCCTGGTCCTTCACGGATGAACCGCGCAGTTGTCGCTCGGGCCGCCGCTGGTATCGCTGCCTACATGAAAGAGCGTGGGCTCACCTCGGTAGTTATAGGTAGAGATGCAAGATATGGCTCTGAGGATTACACCTTTGAGAGCGCAGCGATTTTTAGCGGCGCAGGAATGAAGGTATATGTTCTTCCGCGTCCACTCCCAACCCCTGTTTTGGCTTATGCGGTTCGCGATCTAAAAGTAGATTGTGGAATTATGGTGACAGCAAGCCATAATCCACCTCAAGATAATGGTTACAAGGTTTATCTCGGGGGAGTAGTTGATGGAATTAACTACAACGCCTCTCAAATAGTTTCACCAGCTGACGAAGAAATTTCCGCTCATATCGCCACACAGAACCACGAACTTATTCGTGGAGATGTTTGGGAAGTGCTCAATGATGATGTCTTGAATCGCTACGTTGCCCGTACCGCTTTGATTGCCCCTGATATATATCCAGTTCGTGCTGTCTATACCGCAATGCATGGAGTTGGAACAGAGACAGTCGAAAAAGTCTTTGCCAAGGCCTCGTATGCAGAGCCAATCTTGGTCAAGGCACAGACAGACCCAGATCCTGACTTTCCAACGGTCGCCTTCCCTAATCCAGAAGAGCCAGGCGCGATAGACCTGTCATTGCTTGTGGCGCGTGAACATGATGCTGACGTTGTTATCGCCAATGATCCAGATGCAGATCGTTGCGCCGCTGCGATTAATGATGGCGGTACCTGGCGGATGCTGAGCGGTGATGAGCTAGGTGGACTCTTTGGTGAGTACCTTGCAAGTAATTCACCTTCGGAATATCGCGATAAATGCTTCGCAAACTCCATTGTTTCCTCATCGCTCCTGAGCAAAATCGCGGAACATCATGGGATTGAATTCCACGAAACTCTGACTGGGTTTAAGTGGCTCGCTAAGTTAGAGAACTTGGGCTTTGGATATGAAGAGGCAATTGGTTACAGCGTCGATCCGCAGACCGTCAATGATAAAGATGGAGTATCAGCCGTTATTGCTCTGGCTCGCATAGCTGGAGAACTTAAATCTCAAGGATCGAGTATTTCTGAATACCTGAAGCAGATTCGCGAAAAGTATGGTTTCCACAAGACGGTTCAGATTTCAATTCGCGTAGCAGATCTCTCCAATATCT
>CAIZHC010000279.1 GCA_903932705.1 uncultured Actinomycetes bacterium
AGAGACTGGCCTGAGTATCAAGCTCGGCCCATATGTTGGTTCCGTTGAATATTTCGTTCCAGATGGGCTCAAGCAAGTTTCTTACTGGAGCGCATCACTCATTGAAGATAAGAGCACTTTTCATCCCAACGAAGAGGTCGATCAAATTCTCTGGTTGGATCTTGAATCAGCCGCCTTTCGCGCAACTCGGGATAGCGATCGTCATATTTTGGAACGTTTTGGGGTAACCCCTTATGACACTTCTGCCTTGGTGATGTTGCGCCACGCAAAAGCGTTAGAGCGCACCGAATGGCAAGGTGAAGATGAAGACCGTCCGCTTCAACTCGTCGGTCAATTGCAAGCAAAGCGCATGCACTCTTTATATCAAGTCTTTGGTTTAGAGGAGATTCATACCTCTGATGCAGTTCGCTGCTTAGATACCGTCGCTCAAATGGCGAAGGTATTGGAACTCACTCCCGTCATCACAAATGCGGTGAGCGAGTACACCTACAAGAAGCATAAGGAAAAGGCGATTGATTACGCCAAAGAATTGATTAAGAAGAATAAGCAGATTGTGCTCTGTAGCCACAACCCTGTACTTCCTCGCATGATGGAGAAGCTAACCAAGAAGATTGATTTTGATTATCCTGACAATAAGTTAATGCCTGGTGAAGCGTGGGTTCTCTTTCACAATAAGAAAGAGGTCTTACAGATTGATCGGCTCACCTCGCCTACTGTTTAACCCTTCTCCATCCAATCCATATATTTCAAGACAATACCTTCGCGAAGTGCCCAGGGGCAGATCTCAAGTTCACGAAGATCTAAATTACGCATCACACTCTCAGTAACAAATGCACCCGCAACAATCTGCTTTGCACGGTTCGATGAAACCCCGGGCAATTTAGTGCGTTCTTCGTGAGTCATATCTGCGAGGCGAGTTGCAATTTTGCGGATGACATCGAACTTGATGGTATTGCCGTTGGTATCAAACCAATCACCACTCAAGCTAGCCAAGGTGCGAAGAGTCTTACTTGTAGCAATCGAGCGATCAGAGTCTTGGTGCTTAACAAGTGCAGGAAGCACAGCCTCAAGTTGTGACTCGATGTGATCGCGCATCGCGGTTATACCTTTTTGAGAATATGGATTTCCAGTAAGAAATTTCTGGGTAAGCCGTGAGGCGCCTAGAGGAAGTGATGTTGCAACTTCGGGAGACTCGTCAATGCCCACAGCAATCTCAAGTGAACCTCCGCCAATATCAATTACTAGCAAACGACCACTCGACCAGCCGAACCAACGCCTCGCTGCCAGGAAGGTGAGCTTTGCTTCCTCATCTCCACCAAGAACTTGAAGATCAATATCAAATTCCTTATTTATGTTGGCGATAATCTTTTCGCCATTTGCTGCTTCACGAAGAGCAGATGTTGCAAAAGGTAGAAATTCTTTTACCTGGACAGTTCGGGCTTGTAGAACTGCATTTCCGATTGACCTGCGAAGGTGGTCGATGCCCTCGTCATTAATCTCATTCTTCTCATTTAAGAACTCTGTGAGCCGCAACTCTTCCTTGTAGTTAAAAGTGGGATTTGGGCGGGCTCCGGGATGGGTATCGACAACCTGTAAATGGATCGTATTTGAACCGACATCAAGGACTCCGAGGCGCACGTGCGAAACCTACCCCGTACGGGGCGAGTTCGCTTATGCCTTTTTCTCGTGTCATAATTGCCCCTCGCAGTTGATCCGCCGATGGCGGTCCGCCTCCCTAGCTCAGTGGTAGAGCATCCGCCTTGTAAGCGGAAGGTCGTCAGTTCAATCCTGACGGGGGGCTCCACGAGAGTGCTTCCTCTATTTCAATCCAGCACTTATGGGCATACCCTGATTAAAGCAAGAACTATCTAGGGAGCCTTCGATGATGTCGATTAAATCAGGAAATGCTATTAAACGAATCCTGGTGGGAGTTGATGGATCTGAAAAATCTATAGCCGCGCTGAAATGGGCCAGAGAATTAGCCTCCACGAATGGTGCGGAAGTTGAGGTCGTAACTGCCTGGCAGACTCCATTCCCAACCTTTGAATTAGTCGCAATTGGTCTTAACTTGGATGTATCTGAGCTTAACAATCGACCAGAACAGATTGCCCAATATCGAATTGAGAAATCAATCGTTGGTGCTTATGGTCAGGCACATCCAGATGGGGTCACTCGCTCTGTAGAAGAGGGATATCCAGGATTAGTGATTGTAGAGAAGAGCAACGAGGCGGATTTGCTGGTGCTCGGCTACCGGGGGCATAGCCCAGTGGTAGAAACTCTGATGGGCTCAGTCAGTATGCACTGTCTTGCTCATTCGCATTGCCCTGTAACTATCGTCAAAAGTTAATTCACGCGTTGATCACTTCAATAGATGAGTAATTACTTTGCGTTGGTTGGCTTGGTTTTTGCAATCAACCTACTACCGGCCTTCGCGCCACCAACGTGGGCGATTCTGGTTTTCTATAAATTAAACACGGGACTCAATACCTTTGCGATTATTGCTCTGGGAGTTCTGGCATCTTCCTCAGGCCGTTATGTGCTTGCTCTGGCCACCAGGCGATTACGCGGGAGATTGCCAGTAAAGCAGTTAGAGAATCTCGAGAAGATGCGCAGCGTTTTAAGCCGGCGCGGTAGAGGCGTAATTCTCTACTTCCTCTTCTTCGTTATCTCACCGTTGCCATCTGCCCAGATATTTGAAGCAGCCGCGCTGATGAATGCACCGCTTGTACCAATCACTCTTGCCTTCATGGTCGGTAGATCCATTAGCTATTCACTCTCGGTCATTAGCGCTTCAACCCTTAAATCTCATGCGATGGGCCCCCTATTACTGGATTCACTTAAATCCCCCTGGGGAATTGGGTTACAAGTAATCTGTCTTCTCGGAATTTACGGATTAATGAAAATAGATTGGTTTAAGAAGGCAAGAACTAATCCCCAGTCGAACTAATTACTCGAGATTGGAATCCGGTAAAGATTAAGAGTGAGACTGAGATAT
>CAIZHC010000280.1 GCA_903932705.1 uncultured Actinomycetes bacterium
AGTGGAGAGACCAGAAGAGCTCCCATTGAGAGTGGTTGTCCCGCCAAGGCCAATAACCAAGTTCGCGGCGACACGAGCGCGCTGGCGGTTCATGTGCCTATTTTAAGTGTCAGTCCCTCGATTTACCCTGTGGAACATGATCATCGACTGCGATACCTGCACCATGCGCGATCTTGCCTGTTCAGATTGCGTCGTCTCCGTCCTCATCTCCATCTCTGATTTTGATGCGAAGCCGCGCGAGGAGATTTCACCTGCCGAGCTGAGCGCAATTTCAACACTTTCAGAGAAGGGGTTAGTTCCACCTCTACGCTTTCGCGCATAGGGCGAATCACTTATCAAGATAATTTGGGAGGCGAGGGCATGCCTCACTAGCCTTGCGGTGTGTCTTCCAGAAGAGTGTTACTTGTAACCAATGATCTTGGTCCAAGGGCTGGAGGCATCGAAACTTTTATATTGGGGTTGCTTGATCGATTAGATGGCAACGAGATAGTTATTTATACCGCGGCACAACCTGATTCCGCAGAATTTGATGCGGCGCTCGCTGCCAAGACCGGCGCAATCATTCTTCGCGACAAGAATTCAATTTTGATTCCAACGCCAGCGGTCAATCGCAGAGTGCGCAAAGTTATGAAGGAATATCAATCTGAAATTATCTGGTTTGGCGCTGCAATGCCACTTGCCTGGATGTCAGGGTTGCTCAAGCGCGCTGGTGCTAAGCGAGTAGTTGCCATAACGCACGGCCATGAGGTCTGGTGGGCGAAGTTGCCTCCCTTTAAATGGATATTCGCACGCGCAACTCGCTCCATTGATGTGCTGACATATTTGGGAGAGTTCACCAAGAAGGCGATGTCACCTGTAGTGAATTCTGCTTGCAGAATGGTTCAGATTGCACCTGGAATTTCCATTGATCATTTCACTCCTGGAATCAAATCCCCTGAGCTGATTAAAGAATTTGGATTAGAAGGTAAGCAAGTTCTTATCTCCGTTGGCCGATTGGTCCATCGCAAGGGCCAAGACAAATTATTGGAAGCGATGCCAAATATTCTGCTACAGCATCCCGATGTAGTGCTTCTATTTGTAGGCATTGGTCCGCGAAAGAAAAAATTGGATCAACTTGTTAAGAGGTATCAGTTAGAGAGTTATATTCGATTTGTGGGACGAGTTAAATATGAGAACTTGCCAAAGTATTTCCGGTTGGGAGATCTCTTTGTGATGCCCTCACGGTCAAGGCTTGCAGGACTTGAAGTCGAAGGTCTGGGAATTGTTTACTTAGAGGCAAGCGCAAGTGGCGTCGCGGTTCTTACAGGCAAATCTGGTGGAGCACCTGATGCAGTTATCGCTGGAGAAACGGGTGAGATAGTTGACGGCACCAACTCAAGTGAAATAGCGCGAGTCATAAACGAGATGCTTGATAACCCTCGGAAGCTTGCGACGATGGGGGAGGCCGGTCACACCTGGACTCAATCCCAATGGGATTGGAAAATCTGGGGCGAGCGATTTAAAGAAGTTCTATTCGGCAATTAAATTATTTGCCAACGCAAC
>CAIZHC010000281.1 GCA_903932705.1 uncultured Actinomycetes bacterium
CCTGTTGCAGTAGTAGTAACTGCAAACGCCGGCTCAACATGGCTCGCGGTGACGGACAGCTCGGGAACTCAAATCTTTAGCGGCATGTTGGCAAATGGCTCAACCCAAACTTTTGATGACAGTCAACTGATTAACCTCACCATCGGAAATGCTGGAGCGGTTAATCTCAATGTCAATGGAAAAGATGCTGGCGCGCCAGGAGTTCGCGGCGAGGTCGTGCACCTGCAATTTGGCCCAGGAGCCTCTTCTCAAGGCTAATTTCGATTTACTAACTCGCTTTCACCGATTTTCTTGGTAGGCGCGAGGTAGCATGTCACCAATGAGCACCTCATCACCTAAGACGCTGAATCTCCCTAATGCGTTGACACTCCTTCGGTTGCTCGCACTCCCATTTTGCGCTTACGCCTTATTTAAAGATGGTGGAGATAACTCCCTTTGGCGAGTGATTGCCTGGACTGGATTCTTCCTTGTTGGGCTTACTGACCTTATGGATGGTCGCCTAGCAAGGTCTCGGAATCAAGTAACAAGTTTTGGCACTTTCTTAGATCCCGTCGCTGATAAGGCGGCAATCGGCACTGCAATGATCGGTCTTTCGATTCAAAATAAATTGTGGTGGTGGGTCACGATTGTAATTTTGTTCCGCGAAATTGCGGTCACACTTCTTCGTCTAGCAGTGATCAAAGGTGGAGTGATCCCGGCCAGTAAGGGTGGAAAACTCAAGACCATGATGCAGGGCTTTGGTATTGGTTTTTATATCCTGCCGCTTCCACAGTGGCTCCACATCCCAAGGGATATCTTCATGGCGGGCACAATTGCAATTACCTTGACCACGGGATTTGATTACTTCAAGAAAGTGCTGACCAGTGGACGTTAACGCTGAAGCAACCCGGATTGTCCGAGCTTTAAAGCGCAAAGGGTTAACAGTTTCAACCGCTGAATCAATCACAGCAGGGGGAGTAGCTGAAGCGCTCACGCAAGTGGCTGGTTCATCTGCGGTCTATCAAGGAGGATTTATTACTTACAGCGATGTAAGTAAGACTAGGTTTCTTGGCATCCCAAAGCGCATACTTTCTAAATACACCGCCGTTTCTGAAGAGGTCGCCATTGCGATGGCCAAATCGGTTCGCGAACAATTCAAGACTGATTTTGCAATTGCCACGACCGGTGTAGCGGGCCCAGGTCGCGCATATGGTCAAAAGAAGGGAACGGTCTGGATTGCCATTGATTCCAAGGTCGGAACTGCAACAGTTCAGCTTGCTCTCGCCGGGGATCGCGCTCAAATTCGCCACGCAACTATAGAGAGCGCATTAGCCACCTTTACCCGTATCCTTATCCCGTGATTCTTCTCCGCTCCCATATTGGTTCAGCCCTGCGCGCATCTCGCGTATCTCAAGGCCGCACCCTGCGCGATGTAGCTAAATCTGCTCGCGTCTCCTTGGGCTATCTCTCTGAGGTAGAGCGCGGACAGAAAGAGGCTTCATCTGAGCTCTTGAACTCAATCTGTAACGCCTTAGATGTTTCACTTGGTGAAGTTCTACTTACAGTTGCAACCCAAGTTCGCTCCCATGAGGCTCCAACCTTGACCGTTGTGGATGACGCCGCGTAATTAGTTTCAACGCGAGCCATACAGATAGCTCACAAACCTCATGGCAACCAATAAGCGTTCTCGTACCGCAATCCTCTCTGGTGCAAAGATTGTCATCACTGAAGTAGGTTCCTACGAATCAAATATGAACGATATCGCTGCTCGCGCAGAGGTCTCCCGGGCTACGGTTTACAACCACTTCAGCGATAAAGAAGAGATGATGCTCTCTCTCGTCGAGTCAGAGATACAACGCCTCTTTGAACTTGCTAAGAAGGCACCAACCAGACGAGATGCGCTTTACGCTCTATCAATCGAGATATCCAAAGATCTAGCTCTACGCAAGATGGTAGAGACAGATCCACTTGATATCGCAAAGTTTGTCACTGTTTCAGATCACCCGCTCTGGCAACTTATAAATACTTCACTTGCCTCACTCTTTGGTGAGTCCTCTGGAACAGTCTTGCGCTGGCTCATCGGACAGATTGCATCGCCATTGCCCCCTGACGAAAGTGCCAAGCAGGCCGATCAAATATCGCGTGCCCTCTAACGTATGGCGATGCGAATAACAGAACTTCGATCCAGGATTTTTGATTACTTCAGTGATCCCGATACCTATGCCCGCGACATCGTTCATTCAGAACTTGGTGGACTCACGGTCAACGAGGCGCTCTCTCGCGGATTTGAAGCAGGAGATATTTGGAAAGCTATCGTCGCTCACAATCCTGAGATGCCGGCAAAGTTTCGCTAAACGATGGCTGACCTGCTCCTTGAAATACGGGTTCGTCCCAATGCCTCACGTAACAAGGTAGGCGGCACCGCCGGGGATCCGCCCAGACTCGTCGTAGCAGTGCAAGCACCGGCTGTTGATGGCAGAGCCAATGCAGCGGTAATCAAAGAATTAGCCGCGGCATTTGGGCTCCGCGCTCGCGACTTCACCATCGTCCATGGAGAGCTATCCCGCGACAAGCGCCTTCTTATTGCGGATGCGTTGCCTGAACATTTCAGTCGCTACGAAGAACTGGTGGCGGGCGATCCAAAGCTCCTCTGAATATTTCAGAAAGTGGGCGTGTTGTAGCGATTCGAACAGATGTTCGGTAGAGTTCGCTATACCCAACCAGAGCGGTTCCACACTTCCGCGAGAGCCAGTCTCCCGCCGTCGGTGGTCTTCCGTACCTTCTGGACCGTACAGATGAACTCATCTGAGTTAAGAGAGAAAGGCAGAAGATGGCAGCAGATAAAGCCGACAAGGCATCTGAAAAGCAATCGTTAGATCGCACCAAAGCCCTAGATACCGCCCTAGCCCAGATTGAGCGTCAGTTCGGTAAGGGCTCAGTAATGAAGATGGGCGATCGCGGCCCAGTAGTTCAAGAGGTAATCCCAACCGGATC
>CAIZHC010000282.1 GCA_903932705.1 uncultured Actinomycetes bacterium
CATCTGGCGCGGATAGCGCAACGAGGCAATCGATCGCCTGCATGCAACCAATAATTTCCCGGAGTTCACTGGTCGTCTCTGCCCAGCTCCTTGTGAGACTGCGTGCGTTGTGGGTATTAACGCTGACCCAGTAACAATCAAGCAAGTTGAACTCCGCACCATCGAAGAGGCTTTCAATAACGGATTAGTTGTTCCACTTCCCCCAGATCGCCTTACAGGTAAGACGATTGCGGTAGTTGGTTCTGGTCCTGCTGGATTGGCAGCGGCACAACAACTCACCCGCGCTGGTCACACCGTTGCGGTCTATGAGCGCGCAGAGCGAATTGGTGGATTGCTTCGTTATGGCATTCCAGAATTCAAAATGGAGAAGTCAATTGTTGATCGCCGGATTGCCCAGATGGAGGGTGAGGGAACTCGCTTCCGCGCTGGAGTAAATGTTGGTGTTGATATTACGGGTCACGAACTCCGCACTCGCTATGACGCAGTAGTTCTCGCGGTGGGTGCTACGCACTGGCGCGATCTCAACGTACCTGGACGCGAGAACAAGGGTATTTATCAAGCGATGGAGTATCTGCCTTGGGGTAATAAGCAAGGCTTGCAAGAGCTAGCAGGTGAGCCACCAATTAACGCACATGGAAAGCACGTTGTGATCTTGGGTGGCGGAGATACCGGAGCCGACTGTTTGGGAACGGCAATCCGTCAGGGCGCAGCCAGTGTTACTCAACTAGAGATTATGCCTCGCCCCACCGAAGAGCGTCCTGCAACTCAGCCTTGGCCCACTTATCCAATGATCTATCGAGTGAGCAGCGCACACGAAGAAGCTGGTGAACGTCTCTACGCAGTTTCAACGGAAGAGTTCATCGGTGATGGCGCTGGAAATGTGAAGGCGCTCAAACTCGTGGAAACTCAATTTGTCGATGGAAAGTTTGAAAAGGTTCCAGGTTCAGAGCGCGAGATTCCAGCTGACCTGGTCTTCTTAGCGATGGGCTTCCTTGGACCTGAGAAGTCAGAGTTGATCCAGCAGCTTGAAGTAGAACTTGATCCGCGTGGAAATGTAAAGCGAGATGATCACTTTGCCACCAGCGTCGAAGGAGTCTTTGTCTGCGGAGATGCTGGGCGGGGACAATCTCTGATCGTCTGGGCCATCGCAGAGGGTCGAAGCGCTGCAGCCGCCGTGGATGAATTCTTGGTGGGGGAGACTGGCCTTCCAGCGCCAATCGCGCCTACCTCAAAGTCGCTGACTGTCTAGTACCGCTTTTACCTATAAAATGAGGTTATAACTTCATTCACTGAAATATTCACTGGAATCTAATGCGGTTCCCCAACGAGATGACTTAGGCGAAATAGATGCGAAGAGCGAAAATAGTATGCACGATGGGACCTGCCGTTGAATCCCCAGAGAAGGTGGCAGAGCTAATCGAAGCTGGCATGAATATGGCCAGACTTAACCTCTCTCATGGTGGTTATGACGAACACCAGAATCGCCTCAACTTAGTTCGCGATGCCGCAAAAGCTGCTAACCGTCCCGTCGCTATCTTGGTTGATCTCCAAGGTCCGAAGATTCGCCTTGCCCGCTTCAAAGATGGCCCACACGAGCTCGCTCGTGGAGATATCTTCACCATCACAACAGATGAAGTTGAAGGCACCAAAGAGAAATGTGGAACAACCTATAAAGGGCTAGCTGGCGACTGCAAGCCTGGAGATCGCATCTTGATTGACGATGGAAAGGTCACCGTTGAAGTTCTTGAAGTGAACGGAAATGATGTTGTTACTACCGTCGTACAGCCAGGATTTGTAAGCAATAACAAGGGAATTAACCTCCCTGGAGTGGCAGTTTCAGTACCAGCTCTTTCAGAGAAGGATATGGATGATCTGCGTTGGGGACTTCGCGCGGGTGCTGACTTCATCGCTCTCTCATTTGTAAGAAATGCCAAAGATATTGATGATGTTCACCGCATCATGGATGAAGAGGGAATTCGTCGCCCCGTCATCGCAAAGATTGAGAAGCCTCAGGCTGTAGATAACCTAGAAGAGATCGTTGCTGCCTTTGATGGCATCATGGTTGCTCGTGGTGATCTCGGCGTGGAGATGCCAATCGAAGAAGTTCCACTGGTGCAAAAGCGTTGCATTGCGCTCGCTCGCGCATCCGCTAAGCCCGTGATCGTTGCCACTCAGATGCTCGATTCCATGATCGTCAACTCTTCACCAACTCGCGCTGAGGCAACTGACTGTGCAAATGCCGTTCTAGATGGTGCAGATGCATTGATGCTAAGTGGCGAGACTTCAGTTGGCGCCTTCGCTATTGAGGCTGTCGCGACTATGGCTCGCATTATTGCTCGCACCGAAGAGGCAATGCTCGATCAGATCGCCCCAATGAAGCACAACCCAGCCACTAAGGGTGGTGCAATCACCAAGGCCGCTAAAGAGGTCGGTGAGATTGTCGGCGCGAAGTACCTCGTCGCCTTTACTCAGAGCGGTGATTCAGCACGACGCATCTCTCGTCTGCGTTCGGCTATCCCAATTTTGGCCCTTACTCCCGAGGTAGCTGTCTACAACCAACTAGCTCTCTCCTGGGGCGTGGAGTCGCTCATTACTCCAGTTGTAAGTCATACCGATGAGATGGTGAAGCAGGTAGATGCCCTTCTTATTGAGTCTGGCCGCGTCTCTAAGGGCGAGCCAGTCATCATTATTGCTGGTGCCCCTCCGGGAATTCCTGGCTCTACAAATGCCCTCCGCGTACATATCGTTGGAGATGCAATCGATGGCGTCGCACCGGCTTACCGCAGCTAGGCGCCTTTTAGGTAACTGACTGCAGTTATACTCTGAACTTCCTTCGAGACTTAACGTCGCGGGGGAGAGCGCCTCGGTACTCCAACGGTAGAGAGGGCGGACTCAAAATCCGCACAGTGTCGGTTCAAATCCGACTCGAGGCACATGACAAAGATTGAAGGCAAGGGTAAAGAAGCGTCGAGCGCGCCGCTACGCATTCTCGTGGCTGAAGATGAAGCCATTATTCGCCTTGACCTCGTTGAGATGCTTACCGATGCCGGGTATCAGGTGGTGGCTGAGGCAACGAACGGAATCGAAGCTATCGCCTACGCCAAGGAACATATTCCAGATATTGCAATCTTAGATGTGAAGATGCCTGAACTTGATGGAATCTCAGCAGCCGAGCAGATTATTGAAATTTCACCAGTCCTTATGCTCACCGCCTTTAGCCAACGCGAACTCGTTGAGCGCGCTCGCGATGCTGGCGCAATGGCCTATGTGGTCAAACCATTTAGCATTTCAGATCTCGTCCCGGCCATTGAGATTGCAGTCAGCCGCCATCGTGAACAGAAGGCTTTGCAGGGAGAGGTTTCAGATCTTCAGGAGCGCCTGGAGACGCGCAAGATTATTGACCGAGCTAAGGGCATCTTGATGAAGACCCTCAACCTCTCTGAACCTGAGTCCTTCAGTTGGATTCAGCGAACCGCTATGGATCGTCGCATTTCTATGAAGGAAGTGGCGCAGGCGGTCATCTCGCCAGATGCGGTTCCAGATAAATAAGCACAAATCACCACTTTCTAGACTCTTTGTAACAATAAAGTAATGCCCGATTTGTGGCGATAAGTCTTGATGTGACTGGCTCTCACAGGTAGCCTTCACTCCTCCCTGTCCCGGGACAAAGAAAACAGGAAGGTAACAATGACAAAACTTACTCGCGTAGTTAGTGTCGTTGCAGCCGCTTCTATGGTCGCAACTGCATTCGTTGCAGCGGCAGTTCCATCACAAGCAGCAGCAACTAAGACACTTGTAATCGCAACTGACGTTCCTCTTCAAGGTTCATCATTCGATTCCAACGACTCAACCAACAAGGCGATCGCTCTGTACCTCAAGTCGATCGGCGGCAAGGTTGGCAAGTACTCAATCACTCTTAAGTATTACGACGATGCAACAGCTACAGCTGGTGCATGGGATGCTGGTAAGTGCGCACAGAATGCACAACAGCACGTTGCAAACAAGGCAGAAATTGCTGTAATCGGTACATACAACTCAGGTTGCGCCAAGATTGAGGTTCCAATTCTGAACCAAGATCCAAAGGGCCCAATGTTGATGGTTTCTCAGGCAAACACCAACCCAGGACTTACAAAGTCTTGGAACCCAGGTGAGCCAGATGTTTACTATCCAACAGGTGTTCGTAACTACGCTCGCGTATGTACAACAGATGACAACCAAGGTTCAGCTGCTGCTCAATTTGCTAAGTCAATTGGCATCAAGAGCGTTTATGTTTTGAACGATACTCAGACCTACGGTC
>CAIZHC010000283.1 GCA_903932705.1 uncultured Actinomycetes bacterium
CCTTTTACCGCTTCATCAATATCTGCATCATCTATAACTACAAAGGGAGCATTTCCACCGAGTTCGAGAGAGGTGCGTAAGACTAGGTCGGCCGATTCCTTAATCAGGATTCTTCCTACTTCTGTAGAACCAGTAAAGGAAACATTCTTAACTCGAACGTCATGCATCATTCTGGAAATTGCCGCTCCGGTCTTTTCCGGCATTACAAAGTTAACAACACCGGCTGGAACTCCTGCGCGATCTAAAATATCAATGATCCAGAGAGCGGTCAGTGGCGTTTCGGAGGCGGCCTTCAAAATAACTGTGCAACCGGCTGCAAGCGCTGGCCCAATCTTTCGAGTGGCCATTGCCGCAGGGAAATTCCATGGGGTAATAAGTAGTGATACTCCGATTGGTTGGTGAGTTACAAGAATTCTCTTGTCGCCACTTGGGGCGGCGCGGAAATCTCCAGGAGTGCGAACTGCCTCCTCAGCGAACCAGCGGAAGAATTCTGCGGCGTATGTGACTTCACCCTTGGCATCAGAGAAAGTCTTTCCATTCTCCATCGAGATAAGGCGCGCAATCTGATCTGCCTCCGCAGTCATAATTTCAAAAGCTCTTCGCAGAATCTCAGAGCGCTGGCGAGATGGAGTCTTAGCCCAGGCAGGAAAAGCATCGTGAGCTGCAGAAATCGCTGCATCGCAAAGAGATTCATCGGCGGTTGCGACATCTGCAATCAGAGCGCCAGTGCTTGGATTCATTACCGGAAGCAATCCGGAGCCCTTTACCCACTGGCCATTAATAAATAGGTCTCTCTTTAGTTGCATCTCCACAAGAACTCCTTTGTTCTTAGAAAACCTCTGTTAGAAAACTGGAGCCTCGGGCCGGGATTGAACCGGCGACCTGCCCATTACGAGTGGGCTGCTCTACCACTGAGCCACCGAGGCGGAGTTGTAAGAGTACCCTGTGGGATATGGAAGTTGTCGCAATCCTTTGTAACCATGTAGAGACCCCAAACGGCCTGATGTACATCTCTGGCGGTGGAATTGACCGAGTAAATGTCCCCGCAGGTGCACCAGCTCCTTGGCCAATCACAATTGCAATGGCGGTTCAGGTAAAAGTTCCTTGGAATTTAACGAATATGGATCATCGCCTCATCATTTGTTTACAGGATATTGATGGCCAGGAGGTTCTCCTTCCAACGGGGCCAGATACCTTTGGACCATTTCGAGCAGAGATGAATTTTCAAGTAGGACGCCCCGAAGGGTTAGAACCTGGCGAAGGTCAGATTATTAATCTGGGATTTAACATGCCCATGCTGCCTATGCCGCGGTTGGGTTCTTATCTATTTACCTGTGAAATTGATGGTGAAGAGTTAGAGCGTGCGAGATTTAAAGTAATTCAAGCGAATTAATCTACGCGTACTTCTCCAGTTGGAGTCTTTAAGTAGACCGCAACAATTCCGGTATCTCCATCATTTGTTTCTGGATCAACCCAGATAATTTCTACATCGCCAATTGCATCTGAAACTTCTGAACCTGC
>CAIZHC010000284.1 GCA_903932705.1 uncultured Actinomycetes bacterium
CAGCCAAGATCGGCGATGGCGAGCGCATATTTAATGGTCGCATTAGCCAAGGCGTAGGTGGAAGTGGCTGGTACGGCGCCCGGCATATTGGCCACGCAGTAATACAAAGAATCATGCACTTTAAATGTTGGATCTGAGTGCGTGGTGGCGCGGGAGCCTTCAAAGCATCCGCCTTGATCGATTGCGACATCGACCAACACTGAACCTGGCTTCATCTTCGCAACTAAATCTTGAGTTACAAGCTTGGGCGCCTTTGCGCCTGGAACAAGTACTGCGCCGATTACTAAATCTGCAGCCATGCATTGTTGTTCAATCTCATATTTGGATGAGGCAAGAGTCTTTACCTGTCCGGCAAATATCTGATCAATCTCCGCAAGACGCGCCAAATTGAGATCAAGGATTGTCACATCTGCGCGCATTCCGTGAGCAATTGTCGCTGCGGCAACTCCCACAACTCCCCCGCCCAAGATAACAACTTTGCCGGGACGAACTCCTGGTACTCCGGGAAGCAGAACACCTCGTCCACCTTCAGGGCGTTGTAGAGCAGTCGCGCCAACTTGAATCGACATACGTCCAGCAACTTCAGACATAGGAGCAAGAAGAGGGAGATAGCGATTTTGTTCGACAGTTTCGTAAGCAATTGCAGTCACGCCTTGCTCCATGAGAGCAACAGTGAGTTCGCGATCTGCCGCGAGATGAAGGTAGGTAAAGAGAATCTGGCCCTTGCGCATCTTGGGATACTCGACAGCAATCGGCTCTTTAACCTTCATGATCATCTCAGCGCCCTGCCAGACCTCATCAGCTGTTGCAACAATCTGGGCACCAGCGGCTACATAATCTGCATCGCTGATTGCTGAACCTACGCCAGCACCACTTTCGACCAAAACGGTGTGGTTGGCACTTAAAGCATGTGCCCCAGATGGAGTAAGAGCTACTCGGGATTCATTATTTTTGATTTCCTTGGGCACACCAATAATCATGAAGGAGATGCTACTACTCGGCGATATGCGATTATCCGAATATCGCTGCGCAGATCTTAGGATGAAGGTCTGCTCTCATCTGCGTGAACGCAGATGGTGGCCATCCCGCAGCAAATGTTCGTCGCAAGAGTTTTGCCATCTGATATCCAGGTAAATCAGCCATCGCGCGGTCTAGTGCCCGCTGCGCCAAAGCTCCGTCTCCCCGCTCATATGACATGGTCGCAAAGATAACGGCGACTGGTGCGACATAACCCTGTGGAGCTAAACGAAGCAGGTAGCGCCACATATCCCAGAGTTGATCGCTGGTCTCCTCGGTCGTCATGCCCATCGCATAATCACGCACCTGCAAATCTAAGAGTCGCACCAAGACCTGCGCGATAAGAGCCTTGTTCGGAAACCTCTGCTCTTTGCTAAATGAGATAGCCATCTCATTAATCGCATTTGCTCCGTCTCGTTGCAACGTTGTCACATCTTCACCCGCGTAATCGATCTCATTGATTGCGCTGATTTCTCTCACCAATTCCTTGTCGAGAGGAAGCGCAGCAATTGATTGCTTCATCTCATCGAGGTCCAAATATGGCAACGGATTACCTGCTGCCACCTGTTCGGCTGTGACCCTGCTATCCAAAATCTCTGGAATGAGGTTGCCCTCCGGCGGGCAACACTCAAGGTCCGCACATAAATTTGAACGAAAGCGTCCATTACAGATAACGATGCACTCTTTCACCGATATGCCTTGCAAAGAGATGATGGATCGGGTGATCTCCAGTGGATCAGTCCCAAGCTCATCACTTGGCAGGTAGCCCACCACAATCGCTTCTTCAGCACTTTCGCGCGTCAAATGTCCCGCAATTGTCGCGCTTACGCTCGCCATGTTCTCTGACTCCGGGAAGTCCACGCGCATCGCCATCGTTACTTTGCTATTTACAAGAGCCATGACGACGAGTGAATCTTTGGGGTGATAACCCACCATAAATGGAACAGCTGCTAATAAATCGTGCGGAGAAGTTAATTCGGTAGCGGTATGTGTTGTCATGGCTTAAAGATGACGCGGTATGCAGAGACAATGATCAAGGCCCAGAGTGAGATGTGCATA
>CAIZHC010000285.1 GCA_903932705.1 uncultured Actinomycetes bacterium
ATGGCATCGCAACCACATTCTTCGCAGGAAATCTAAGATTTGCCGTTCAGGGAAATGATTACCTCAGCCAATCAATGAGTCCAACGCCATACCTTCATTATTGGTCACTTGGAGTTGAAGAGCAGTTCTATCTGATCTGGCCACTCCTCTTTCTCTTCTTCTTTAGAAGTCGCAAGAATCTCCTCTTGCCATTTGCCTTTCTGGCAACGATCTTCGCATTTTGGTACACACAACGATCACCGGTTGACTCCTTCTACCAACCTTTCTCTCGGGCCTGGGAATTTCTTGCGGGCATAATCGTTGCACTGCTTATTCCCAAACGAGTAGGTCCAAGCAAACTCCTCGCCATCTCTGGATGGTGTGCAATCTCATTTTCAGTCTTTTGTATTGGAAGTGATCTGCCCGTTCCTGGAGTCACAACCCTGGTTCCGATTTGCGGAGCAGTAGCCGTTCTTTCTGCCCAAGTGAAGATGCCTTGGGAAGCTATTCTCGCCAAAGTGGGGGATTACTCATTCGCAATCTACTTAATCCATTGGCCCCTCGTTGTTGTAGCGCTCTCTCGCTATCAAGGTTTAAGCGTTACCTCAAAGGTAGTTATCGCATTTCTTTCGGTCACGGGCGGATACGGAATCTCTAGGTATATTGAAAATCCCTTCAGGTTTAATAAGAAGTTCTCCCTTTCTTTTCGATCATGGGGAGCTGGGATCTTGGCGGTAGCGGTATTGGCCTTTGGCATAACAAACTTTGCATCCGCTAACGCAACCAGATTAAACGCCCAGATAGATCTTTCTAAGCCCATTATTTACAGCGATCATTGCCACCTCGATTTCGGAATTTCGCAGCCTAAGGCGCCATGCCTCTTCGGCGATCTCACATCCAAAAATGAAGTGATCCTCGTCGGCGACTCACATGCGGCGCAGTGGTTTAATGCAGTTGAAGAGACTTCGTTGGCGCAACACTGGAAACTCCTCTCGCTCACTAAATCTTCATGTCCTGCAGCATTCCTGTCTATCAAGCGCAATGGGGTACTCGACTCCTCATGTGCTTCATGGCAGAGATATGTAGCGAAACGAATAAAGGCAGAGCAACCTTTAAAGGTATTTATTACGGGATTTAGTGAATACAAATACTCTCTGAACCAACGTGGAGATTATGCGACCGTCTATGCGAAGGGTCTGACTGAATTCATCTCCGCTCTCGGATTGCCATCTACTTCAATTTATTACATTGAAGATACCCCGAGACCGACTGTCTCTATTCCAGATTGTTTAGCGAAAAATACTCAGAAGAAGAGTTCTTGCGATTTTCTCTTACAACGATCTGCGGCAACGTTGGCGATTAAAACTGCCACTCATCCGCTACTGGTTCACTATCTCGATTTCACGAAAGAATTATGTTTGTCCAATACCTGTTCGGCGATCTTCGCTGGCCATAATGCATACCGCGATGACTCACACTTAAGCGTGAGTGCATCCAAAGCGCTAGCTCCTTATTTCACGATGCTAGCAACTCAGTAATTATTGACCGATTCGGGTACGTCGAGGTGTTGCAAAGTTCTTAGATACTGCAGTTAATTCTGTTGAAACTTGTGCCTTGATATTTGCCTCGCTGGAGAGCAGAGTCTTAAGAGCTTTAATGGTTTCGCTGAGCGCCTTCTGCTCGGTTTCGAGTTCAAGTTTGCTTACCTTTGTAAGTCGGCGAAGCGGCATATCCAAGATGTATGTCGCTTGCTCATCGCTTAATTTGAAGCCCTTCATGAGAGCTTCTTTAGCGACAGCAGCATCTTCAGATCCTCTAATTATCTTGATGACCTTATCGATATCGATAATCGCCTTGAGTAAGCCGTCGACGAGTGTGAGGCGACCCTCAGCTTTTGCTTTGCGAAACTCTGAGCGCCTGCGAACAACTTCAATCCGGTGATCGATAAAGACTTCTAGAAGTTCCTTAAGTCCGAGGGTGAGCGGCTTCCCGTTCACTAGCGCTACGGCGTTTACTGAGAATTGATCTTCCATTGGGGTGAGCTTGTAGAGCTTCTCGAGGATCTCCTCTGGCTCGTAACCATTCTTAATCTCAATGACGACCTTTGTACCTTGCTGGCCATCTGAAAGATCGATGATGTCTGAAATGCCAAGAACCTTCTTCGCTTTTACAAGATCAGCAATCTTCTCGACTACCTTCTCCGGCCCAATGTTGTAAGGGAACTCAGTAATGACAATGCCCTGTTTACGAGAAGTTACCTTCTCTATAACGGCAGTAGCCCGAACCTTGAAGGAGCCGCGACCTGTGGCATAGGCATCTGCGACGCCCTCTAGCCCAATAATCTCTCCACCCGTTGGGAAATCTGGGGCTGGAACATATTTCATCAACGACTTCAGAGTGGCCTTTGGGTTGTCGATCAGGTGCTTGGCGGCAGCAACGACTTCACCGAGGTTGTGGGGAGGCATATTGGTGGCCATTCCGACCGCAATACCGGTTGCGCCATTTACCAAGAGGTTAGGAAATGCTGCTGGAAGTACAAGTGGCTCAAGGAGCTGGCCGTCGTAGTTTCCGCCAAAGTTCACAGTGTCTTCATCTGCCTCATCGACCATTGCCATCGCCGCAGGGGCGAGTCTGGCTTCGGTGTAACGCATGGCGGCTGGACCTGCATCAAGGGAACCGAAGTTTCCGTGTCCATCGATCAAGGGAAGGCGGGTGGTGAAAGGTTGGGCTAAGCGGACGGCGGCGTCATAGATTGCGCCATCTCCGTGCGGGTGCAA
Source organism: uncultured Actinomycetes bacterium (assembly GCA_903932705.1). Lineage (GTDB taxonomy): Bacteria > Actinomycetota > Actinomycetes > Nanopelagicales > Nanopelagicaceae > PALSA-747. Next base: position 2,757 of record CAIZHC010000285.1, read on the forward strand.
CTTACCCATTACCTCTCCGACGACACGAGCGCACTTCACGTGGCCCTTATCTGGGCGAAGTCCCATGTCGAACATCTGATGCAAGATGCGACGTTGGACGGGCTTGAGTCCATCGCGGGCATCTGGAAGGGCTCGTGAATAAATTACTGAGTAGGCATATTCGAGAAATGAATCAGACATCTCTTGCGAGACATCAATATCTACGATCTTGCCTGGGTTCTCTCCAGCTTTTGGGAGAACGGCTTTAGGTGTGCGTGCCATGGCGCGTATCTTGCCACGCCATATAGGGCAGGATGGGGATGTGGGCTTTGGACTGGCAGAACTGTCGCAATCGATCTTCTCATCGATGGGATTAGTGGGACCGAGCAATCTTCTTGAATTACCGGAATCTCGTCGGACCTGCCTACTTTTGATTGATGGAATGGGCTCAAAGGCGCTCGCTACATACTCATCGCAATTTCCAATTTTCACTTCGCTAAAGAAGAGTTATGAACTTGCTTCGCACTTTCCATCAACAACAGTTACGAATCTCACAAGTTTAGGCACAGGGGAATTACCTGGCGCACATGGAATGTTGGGGTACACGGTTCGCGTACCAAACTCAGGAACTCCAGGTCGCTTACTTAATGCTTTGAAGTGGGATGATCGTGTTGATCCGCTCTTCTGGCAGAAAATTCCAACTCTCTTTGAACGCGCGATGGAGCAAGGAATTACCGTTACCAATATCGCTGAGAAGAGATATGAGGGAAGCGCCTTTACGCAAGCAGCGCTTCGAGGTGCAAAGTATGTTGGAGCCAATCGAATTGATGAGATGGTTTCATCAGCGGTTGAAGCGCTTGCTGAGCCCTATTCATTCACCTATCTCTACATCAACGGCTTGGATCACGCCGGTCACAATGATGGAGTGGGCAGTGATAAATGGGTAGCGGCACTGGGTCAAGTGGCGGAGTTGATTACAAATTTAGTTCATCGGCTTCCCAAGAACACTGATTTATATGTCACCGCAGATCACGGCATGGTGAATGTCGGCGAGAAGATTGTTCTTGGACAGGAGAATGCTTTGATGCGCAATATTTCACTTGTCGGTGGTGAGCCACGCGCGCGACATATGTATGTCAATGAAGGCGCACTCAATGAAACCGTTGCTGAGTGGCGTGAATTCTTAGGCGATAGAGCACGCGTGCTTACAAAAGCTGAAGTGGTTGCTTCTGGTCTATTTGGAAGCGAAGTAAGTTCGGATAGCTTTGATCGCATGGGAGATTTCATAGCGATTGCTTCTGATGAAGTGATTTTGATTGACCCTAGCAGAATTCCACAGGAATCTGCGATGGTTGGACATCATGGGGGAGTTACAGAAACTGAGACTGCTATTCCTCTTCTGAAGTTCCTTTAGGTCCACCGAACATGATGTCATCCCATGAAGGAATCTTTAAACGCTTTGTAATGCCATCACGCTTTTGATCTTCAGATAACTCATTTTTACTGCTTGAACCTGAGTTGATGATTGCATCCAAGCTCGACAGTTTGAGAGGCTCGGGATGAGAATCGTCCTCACCTTTTTCGCGAACTGAAACTAAACGCGGAGCCGGAGTGGTTGGGTAAACAATTCCATGTGAAGGAGTCGGTGCGGCTATCTCAAGTTCATCGCCGGCAATCCAGGCGGCATCATCATCGAGCGCTTCCAGACTGCGATTTTCAAGGTTGAAAGCCCAGTTAGCTTCGTTTGTGCCACCATCTTTTGTTGGATAGAGCAGAACGATGTTCCAGGAGCCATCGGGCAAGCGCCAGGTATTCCATTCGACGAGAGTCATTTCAACGCCACGAGGCGCAAGTTGAGCAACAGTTGCTTCGGAGAGTGTTGGCGAATGCTTTTCGCGACGAAGTTGAGCGACGAGAGCCAACCCAATGACGTAGGCGCGCTCTTGCAATATTGGACCAGAGAACTTCTCAATCTTTTCAAGCGACCAATCAGTGGTGCGAGAAATAGAGATCATGCTCTCGCCGCCGCGGAGTCGAGCTTGAACTTCTTTAACTGTCACGGTGGATTGCTCGTCATCTGGCACAACGGCTAGTAGGCGAGGTTGGTTTACCAAGGAACGAAGTTGATCATTAATAACGAGAGTGTGAGGTGTTCCGTCTTCAGAGTGGAGCTCAAGTTCAGTTCCATCATCTGATCGGCCAATTAATCGCAAGTCGCTCACGGGCAAAGAGTGCCACAAGAAACGCGCGAAAGTTGGGATATCACTAGATCGAGGGCCTTTAGTGATCTGAAATACGGCGCCAGATTCGCAGGTAAGGCGCGGTGGCCAGGTTGGCGAGCAGGAGGCAGACCATCGGAACGATGAAGGCTTTGCTTGCTCCCTGTGAATCAATGATGTGTCCGGTAATCGTTCCGGGTAGGGAACCACCGAGAGAGAGTCCAGCGATTACCCAGGCGAGAGTTTCAGTTACCTTCTCGGTAGGGACAGATTTCTCAGCAACGTTGTATCCGGCGACGATAAGTGGAGCGACACCCATTCCTGAGAGGAAGAGAGCGACTGCCAACATCCACATCGAGTGCACGAAGAAGAAGGGGAGCGAGAGAATTAGGATTGCAACCAAGTTGATTCTAAATCGTGAGGCATCCTTCAACTTCCATTTGATAGTTCCGTTAAAGATTGCAGCTACACCACTTCCCGCCGCCCAGATAGCTAAGACAAGACCGGTAAATGAAGCGTCATGGTGTTGTTGGGAGTAACCAACCACTGTGAGGCTGGTGGAAGAGAAGAAGGCTCCGATAAAGATAAATGGAAAGAAGACCGCCTGAACAACTGGCATAGCTAAAACAAATCCATGCTCTTTTGTCTCATCTTTCTTATATGGGGCTGGCTCGGTTGAACGTTGTGAGATGAAGAGAGTTGTTCCAACTGCCATAAATGAGAAACCCATAATCATGCCTGCAGCGGGGGAGATAAATGTTGCGGCAGATGAGGCAATAAGCGGGCCGATGATGAAGATGATTTCATCCATCAGCGCTTCATAGGAGTAGGCAGTGTTTATTTGAACTCGGTCTTCGCCAAGCACCCAGAGCCAACGTCTACGGGTTAAGCCACCTACATTCGGTAGGAATATTTCAGCGATAAATATTGAACCCATCCAGACATAGGTCGGAGCGTGATGGCTGATTGCAAAGAGAAAGATGAGGTCGAAGATGATGTAAAACGGGATGGTAAAGCGCAGAACTTTTCGCTGTCCTAGGCGGTCGGCGTAGCGTGACCAGGTGGGGCTAAATATGGTTGATATCAGAGCCGCGCCAGTAGAGACAGTTCCCGCCAGGGTGTATGAGTGTTTAACATGCACAATCACGAAGGTGATCGAGAGCAAGGTCATCGAGATAGGAAGTCGGGCTATCGAGCCTGCAATTGAGAATCTCAGGGCACCAGGCACCGCAAATAGTTTGCGATACGGTGAAAACATACCTAGATTCTATCCATGAAGCAGCAACCGAATTCCGACTTAATTAATGAACTCCTAACGCTTGCATTAGGTATCGCTCAAAAAGCCGGAGAGCTGCTTACCAATCGACCAGATACATTTGATATTAATCAGAAGAGTTCTGCCCGAGATTTTGCAACGCATATGGATCATGCGAGTGAGAAGCTCATTGTCCGAGAAATTCTTGAGGCGAGACCTAACGATGGAATCATTGGTGAAGAGGGTGCGGCTAGAACATCGACCTCGGGAATTACCTGGGTCATTGATCCGATTGATGGAACCGTTAATTATTTTTACAATCTGCCTGGCTGGAACATCAGCATTGCAGCCAAGGATGAAGGGGGAGTTCTGATAGGCGTTGTTTATGCGCCAACTTTGAACTCTCTCTGGCGCGCAAGCCGCGCCGGTGGCTCCTTCCTCAATGACCGGGCTATCCATGTGTCGCAGGCAGATGCCTTGAGCGACTCCCTGATAGCCACTGGATTTTCATATGACTTAGCCGAGCGGGTTCGCCAAGGCGAGTTCATCGCATCCCTGATCCCTCGGGTTCGAGACATCAGGCGCAACGGAGCTGCTGCTGTCGACCTCTGCCACGTGGCCAGCGGCGCGATTGATGGGTATTTCGAGACTGGCCTGAAGGAGTGGGATTTGGCGGCTGGCGGGCTGATTGCACGGGAGGCTGGAGCTCTGGTAACGGGTCGAAATGGCCAGCAGGCGGGGGAGGCGATGGTTATTGCCGCCGGACCTGCGCTTCATGCCCTGCTTACGACCGAAATTGGCTAGCCCTGCCCGTCTATGGCAAGATACGACCTTCAGCAAGATTCAATATTTAGCGGGGTCACTTAAAAGGCTCCCACAAGCAAAGGATTACCATGAACGTTTTGGATGCGGTCGATGCCGCTTCGCTCAAAAAGGGCATTATCAACTTCCGCTCTGGCGATGAGATCAAGGTCCACG
>CAIZHC010000286.1 GCA_903932705.1 uncultured Actinomycetes bacterium
AGGTTCACCTCAAGCAATTTGGTGAGAAAGCTCCGCACTCAGATGCGCTGCTCGTTGGCATTGGTGAGAACGCTGGCGTTGTTGATATCGGGCAAGGCTACGCAGTCACATTTAAAATCGAATCGCACAACCACCCATCATTCGTTGAGCCATATCAAGGCGCTGCAACAGGAGTTGGTGGAATCGTTAGAGATATTTTGACGATGGGTGCACGCCCAATCGCAGTGATGGATCCACTTCGCTTTGGTCCTGCCGATGCTCCAGATACCAGGAGAGTTTTGCCAGGTATTGTTGCTGGTGTTGGTGGATACGGAAACTGCTTGGGACTTCCAAATATCGGCGGGGAAGTAGTGTTTGACGCTACTTATGCGGGTAATCCTCTTGTAAACGCGCTTTGCGTTGGCGTTATGCGCCACGAAGATATCAAACTTGCTACTGCTCATGGAACCGGAAATCTCGTGGTTCTCTTCGGAGCAAAGACTGGTGGCGACGGAATTGGCGGCGTATCAGTTCTCGCCTCTGAAACATTTGCATCAGGTAAAGCGGCAAAGCGCCCTGCAGTTCAAGTGGGAGATCCATTCGCTGAAAAAGTATTGATTGAATGCTCATTGGAAATCTTCGCTGAAGATCTTGTTATTGGTATTCAAGATTTAGGTGGCGCTGGACTTTCGTGTGCAACATCTGAACTTGCATCTGCTGGCTCTGGCGGAATGTCGATTCAATTGGAGAAAGTTCCATTGCGCGACCCATCACTCTCTCCTGAAGAGATTTTGATGTCAGAATCTCAAGAGCGCATGTGCGCAATTATCGAACCTTCAAAGCTCTCTCGCTTTATGAAGATTTGTAAGAAGTGGGATGTCACCGCAACCGTCATTGGCGAGGTCACCGAAGGTAAGCACCTTGAAATTACATTTAATGGTGAGTTGATTGTTGATGTTCCACCACGCACGGTTGCTCACGATGGTCCGGTCTATAACCGCCCAATCGCACGCCCTGCTTATTTGGATTCACTTACTCCGACATCATTACCGATACTTGATAGCGCTGCAGAGATTAAGTCAGAGTTACTTGCTCTGATCTCTTCCCCCAATATCGCAGATAAGTCATGGGTAACCGATCAATATGATCGTTACGTTCAAGGTAACTCAGTTCTTGCGCAACCTGAAGATTCTGGAATGGTGCGTATCGATGAGGAGACAAACCTCGGCGTTGCAATCTCTACCGATGCAAATGCTCGTTGGTCCTATCTTGACCCTTACAACGGTGCAAAGTTGGCTCTCTTAGAATCGTGTCGCAACATTGCAACGACTGGTGCGAAGCCACTTGCAGTAACCAACTGCTTGAACTTCGGTTCACCTGAAGATCCAGGCGTTATGTGGCAATTTGCGGAAACTGTCCGCGGTCTTGCTGATATCTGTTTAGAGATGGGTCTTCCAGTTACTGGTGGAAATGTCTCCTTCTATAACCAGACCGGAAGCGTCGCAATTCTTCCAACCCCAGTCATCGGAGTCCTTGGCGTAATTCAAGATGTCACCAAGCGAACCAAGATGGGCATTCCTGCGGCAGGTCTGGAAGTTCTACAACTTGGAAATACTGCGGATAATTTCAGTGGATCTGAGTGGGCTCATATTCACGGTCAGATGGGCGATCTGGCTCCAACTCCAGATATCGCTACCGAAGTTCGCTTGATCAATCTGCTCCTGGAGGCTCAACCGCTCCTGGAATCAGCTCATGATCTCAGCGATGGCGGTCTGGCGGCTGCACTGACCGAGGCAACCTTGCGCAATAGCGTCGGCGCCACCATCTCACTTCCTGGGGAGTACATCCCGGGCGGGGTAGCGGCAGCTCTATTTGCTGAGACACCAGGACGCATCCTGGTGACGGTCGACCCTCAAAACCTCGCCTCCCTAGAGGCCCTTGCTGCAAAGTTTGAGATTCCGCTTCATCACCTAGGAACCTCTGGCGGAGATGCACTGGTCATCAACGATGCCACCATTCCGCTCACAGAACTAAGAGAGGCTCACACCGCAACCCTTCCAAGACTCTTCGGGTAGACGCCCACCATGGCGCGCGACCCTCTCGTTCTCTCGCAGGTGAAAGCGCTCTTGGAGGAGATTGGTCAGATTGCGCCGGGTCACGCCGTAGAACTTCGAATACCTCCTTATGCTGCAATCCAATGTTGCGAAGGTCCCAAGCACACTCGCGGAACTCCGCCAAATGTTGTTGAGATGGGAGCTGATGA
>CAIZHC010000287.1 GCA_903932705.1 uncultured Actinomycetes bacterium
AGAGGTTGTAGCCCTTGCCTGCGACTAAAGCGGGGTCGAGTCTTCCCAGAGAAGTTGCTGAATTTAACCCGTGGTCCTCTTGTTGACGCGGATAGAGGCGACCTTCGATTGTTATATCTCCCGTGGTTGGTTTAATCGAGCCATCGTTAAATCCACGGACTACCAATATCGCCCGATTGTCGGAGAGAAGAAATAGTCCGGCGGAGAGATCGCGATAACCAACTCCTTCTACATTCTGAGTTGGAGCAACATAGTTTTCAACAAAGTGCCCCTGGAAAGTTACAACTCTATTTATTGCTGCGGTATAAATATTCTTTCCGGCGGCATCAATATCCGTGAGCGCAACTGGTACCGAACTCGGCACCACTTTGCCTTGACGAGAAGTTGATTGGGCGCGATGCCATTGCCAGAGCCCGAGTTCAAAGAAGACTCCACTGCCTAGAAGTACAGCAAGAGTGGTCGCTATTACTTTTAGAAATTTACTCTTGTTCATTCTCAGGCTTATTGGCGCGCTTATAGCGGCGGTAGAAACTCACCAAGAGAATGACAAAGGCAACTGTTAAAAAGATCATTACCAGTGCACCAGCTACGCCAGTGTTTACTTCGGTGGTGTCACTCATGCCCCAATTATCCTACGAATTTCTAACCTATGCTTACCCACATGAGCGAGCAAGGTGGTGATGCCTATCTCCAGAATCGCTATGGGAGATCCAAGCCTGGCGAGCGCCGCTGGCTACTCCCCGCGGTAGTACTTCTGATTGTTGGCGGAAGCTGGTTGTTCTGGTCTGCCAACCATTACTCCAAGCCAGAAATTCGCACTCAACTCATCTCATTTAAAGTAGTTAGCCCAAGTGAAATCTCACTCCGGTATTCGATAAACGTGCGCTCCGCCAAGAGATCCCACCAATGCATCTTGACCGCCAGTGATTATCAGGCGAATGTAGTTGGACAGGTAACCGATTCGCTTCCTTCAGGTGCAAATTCCTTTACCCGAACTGTTCTTATCCCCACTCGCGCTCTTGCCGCTTCAGCATCAATTGAACATTGCGCGTAGCCAGAGATAAACTCGCGCTCTTATGACTAACCAAACCTGGCTCACCGAAGAAGCTGCTGCACGCCTACGCGCCGAACTCGAAGATCTTGAAGGCCCACGCTTCGCCGATATCGTGAAGAAGATTGAGGCTGCCCGAGCCGAGGGAGATCTCAAGGAGAACGGCGGCTATCACGCAGCCCGCGAAGAGCAGGGCAAGATTGTTGGTCGTATTCGCCAGCTCAAGCACATGCTGGAAAATGCCCACATCGGAACTCCTCCTGCAAGTGAATCTGGAGTTGTCGGACTTGGCATGGTGGTCAAGATTGATATGGCTGGCGATGAGATGACATTCCTCTTAGGCTCCCGCGAAATCGCAAGCGGAGATATTGATGTCTATTCAGAGAAGTCACCACTCGGTTCTGCAATTCTTGGAGCAAAGGTCGGCGATCAGGTTAATTATGAGACGCCGAGCCGAAAAGTATTTGTCGTAACAATCCTCGAGGCAAATCCTTACGCTTAATTAAGGCAGTTAGCGACTATTCGCGTTCTTGTACCTTCGCACGCTCAGTGGAATGAAGATCGCCATGATGACAACCATGTAAAAGAGCGAGGTCACAATTGGGTGCTCACTTGGGAATGAGTTCGCGGTAACTCCAAAGGTATTGTGAAAACCGAAGAGTTGGCGGGCTGCTGCCACCATCGTTGATACCGGATTCCACTCCGCAAAGTACTGCAGTACTTTCGGCATCGATGTCGTTGAGGCGAAGGCATTCGATAGGAAAGTAAGTGGGAAGGTAAAGAGGAACGAGACGTTTGCGACCACTCGGGCATCTTTCGAGATTAGCCCAGCAAAGATTCCAGCCCACGATAAGGCGTATCCAAAGAAGAGCAGCATCAAGAAGCCAAGAAATATATGGAAGATTCCAGATGTTGGGCGCCATCCCACCAAGAATCCCGCTGCGCCCATAACTACTAGAACCACAATATTGAGCAGGCCATCTCCCAAGGTTCGACCAACTACGAGAGCCGAGCGAGCAATAGGAAGAGATCTAAAACGATCTATCAGACCTTTCTCCATATCTTGCGCCAAGCCTTGTGCGGTGGCAGCCAAGGTAAAGGTCACGGTCTGTACGAAGATTCCGGGCATAAGAAGTTGTACATATCCGCCTTTGATACCAGCTCCCAGTCCTCCGAAGACATAGCGGAAAAGGAGTACAAACATCACTGGCTGAATGGTGTTAAAAATAAGGACTTCAGGGACGCGCGTAAGTTGAAGTAACTGGCGCTTAGTAATCACCAATGCATCTTTTATTGCGTTCACTTGCGGCCTCCCTTCTTTGGAGCTGCTTCTTCAGATTTGACCTCTTCCGCCACATGGCCGGTGAGTGAGAGAAATACATCATCTAGAGAAGGCCGCTTTAAAGCTAAATCAAGTGCGTGTATTCCAGCGCCATCAAATTCGCGAATCACTGCGATTAGCGACTGTGTTCCATCTGGAACAGGGACTGAGATTTTGCGTAATCCTCGATCAATTGTTGCACTGCCATGAGTAACTCGTTCGATAATTTCGCGAGCGCTCTCCAGGTTATTGTCGGCAACAACGATTTCGATGCGCTCTCCTCCAACTTGATCTTTGAGTTCATCAGAAGAACCGCGAGCGATTACTCGACCTTGATCAATAACCACAATGTCA
>CAIZHC010000288.1 GCA_903932705.1 uncultured Actinomycetes bacterium
TCGCCCGCTACTTCACGGCGAAGGTCACCTTCGATTTTGTAATTTGCTTCGATGAATTCACGAAGCTGTGCCAATTCTGGCTCTTGAAGATCTTTGACTCGTGTATCTGGATTAATACCTGTCGCTGCAAGTGTTGCATGAGCGCGAGTTAAACCGATACCGAAGATGTACGTGAGTGCAATCTCTACGCGCTTTTCACGCGGGAGATCGACACCAACAAGACGTGCCATATCACTTACCCTTTTCGTTATCTGGAAGGTCCTTCGCAATGCACCTCAGTTGGGTAACTGAGCCTCGGCCTACCAGTCCGAGGGTCTGAAGTTTTCACTTCAGTCGCATCACGCGTTATTTGGTTTTACTTATCCTTGACGTTGCTTGTGACGAAGATTGTCGCAAATAACCATGACGCGACCATTACGACGAATGACCTTGCACTTGTCGCAGATCTTCTTCACGCTTGGCTTAACTTTCACGACTAACTCCTATTACTTGTAACGATAGATAATTCGACCTCTTGTGAGGTCGTACGGACTAAGTTCAACAATCACACGATCTTCAGGAAGGATGCGAATGTAGTTCTGTCGCATCTTGCCGCTGATGTGCGCAAGAACCTTGTGCCCATTTGTAAGCTCGACTCTGAACATGGCGTTCGGGAGTGCTTCAGCTACGGTGCCTTCAATTTCGATTGCTCCGTCTTTCTTGGCCAAGCAGTACCTACTTATCTATTCAGGGGTCTAGTTACGGACATCCGCCTATTTCTAAGCAGAGGGCAATCCTAAGGCGCGAGGCCAAAAAGAGGAAATCGGGCCCTCTATTTAGCCCTTTTCGGCCCGGTTTATGCTAAAAGCGGGGAAACTTTCCCTCTAAATCCGGTTCGAGGGTTAGCCGCCGCCCGTAATTCCCATGGTGAATAGATTGGCGATGGCTAACAAAACGCCTTTGGGGGTGATTTTCACCTTATCCGCATCCACCAACTCCGGTTCGGGCGCCGAGGACTCTTCTGGTTCTGGAGGTTCAACATTTTCCATATGACTAATCACCAACCTCCAAAGATGGCCGCTAACAAAATTTGCCACCAGGATCGTGCAATCGCTTCCCCAGTAATTTTCACCTTATCTGGATCTACCCACTCGGATTGATCTGGAGAAGCAGACGGTTCGACATTTTCAGAATGCTCCTCTTCGCCCATATTTTTAGAATACGAGAGAAAAGGTTAAAAAGAAAGAGATTTCAAACTCAGATTAATAGTCCAGAAATCTCAACGCCGAGGCGACCTAATTCAGCCGCTCCCCCATCCAAGGCGGTGAGGACAAAAGGCTTGCCATCTGGAAGCAGGGCAAAGGTATGTTCGAAGTGGGCGCCGTTGGATTTATCACTTGCAATGACGGTCCAGTCATCTGACAAGGTCTTCATCTTCTCAGTGCCACGAGTAATCATTGGTTCAATAGCGAGTGCAAGACCGACCTTCAATTCTGGACCCAGTCCAGCTGGACCGTAATTGATGACATGAGGATCTTGGTGCATCTCTGTGCCAATTCCATGTCCACCGTATTCGCGCAAGATTCCATACTTGCCTTGGCTGAGGATATAACTCTCGATGGCATGTGAAATATCGGTGAGGTGTCCCCCAACTTTTCCTGCCGCAATTCCTCGCCACATTGAACCCTCGCAGGTATCCATCAATTTTTGATCGGCAGGATCTATTTCGCCAATACCAATTGAAAACGCAGCATCTCCATGCCATCCATTCACGATTGCACCAAAGTCGATTGAGATGATGTCACCGTTTGCAAGTGGACGTTCATTTGGAATTCCATGAACTACTTCGTGATTTACTGATGCGCAGATGACATTGGGATAACCGTGATAATTCAAGAATGACGGAGTTGCATTATTTGCTTTTAGGAAATCTGCAGCGATTGCATCTAACTCAAGCGGAGTAACACCTGGCGCGATTGCGCCTTTCATTAGTTCGAGTGCTTGACCGACGACAAGGCCGGCCTTGCGCATTAATTGCAGTTGTTCAAAGGTCTTAATCTGAATCGCCATGGCGACTACTTAAGAGCTGCGATTGCGTTTGCGGAGATTTCTGAAACTTCCCCGACTGCGCTAATTGCTTTGAGAATTCCAAGATTTTTGTAGAAAGCAACAATTGGTTCTGTCTGTTCGCTGTAAACGCTCAAACGGTTTGCAATAACTTCCTCTTTGTCATCTTCGCGTTGATACAACTCACCACCACAGTTATTGCAGACTCCGTCGACCTTTGGCTTATCAAAGATGACATGTGATGTTGTGCCGCAGTTACGACAAACTCTGCGACCTGATAAACGTTTGATAATCTCTTCATTTGGAATCGAGAGCTCGAGGACTGCATCAAGAGAGATGCTCTTCTTTACAAGTACTTCAGCTAAGAACTCTGCTTGACCAACATTGCGAGGATATCCATCGAGCAAGAATCCAGGCGCGGTATCTGCATGAGTTAAGCGATCTTCAAGCATTGCATTAGTTACAGAATCAGGAACTAAGTTGCCGGCATCCATATAGGACTTAGCAAGTTTTCCAAGATCGGTCTCACCTTTGATATTTGCGCGGAAGAGATCGCCAGTGGAGATATGTGGAATCCCAAAGTACGCAGCAAGGTGTACTGCTTGAGTGCCTTTACCCGCGCCTGGAGGACCTACCAGGATTAAACGCATTAGCGCAGGAATCCCTCATATGAACGTTGCTGCAACTGAGATTCAATTTGCTTAGCGGTATCAAGACCGACACCAACAACGATCAAGATTGCAGTTCCACCGAATGGGAAGTTCTGCGAAGCCTGGAACAAGATCAAGGCGATGATTGGGATGATCGCAACAAAGGCCAAGTATAAAGATCCTGGTGCAGTGATGCGCGAGAGTACATATTGGAGATACTCTGATGTTGGCTTTCCAGCGCGAATACCTGGGATAAATCCACCGTACTGCTTCATATTGTCTGCAACCTCGTCAGGATTGAATGTGATTGCGACATAGAAGTAGGTGAAGAAGATGATCAATACAGCATAAGAGATGATGTAAATAGGGTGATCGCCCTTAACCAAGTTCTGCTGAATCCAGACTGACCACTTAGCGGTTGAACCCGAGAAGTTGACGATCAGAGATGGAATGTAGAGCAAAGATGATGCGAAAATTACTGGGATAACACCAGCCTGGTTTACCTTGATTGGAATGTAGGTAGAAGTTCCGCCGTAAGACTGGCGACCAATCTGACGTTTTGCATATTGCACCGGAATACGGCGTTGAGCCTGCTCCACGAACACAACTGCTGCTACCACCAAGACACCGACTGCCATAACGAACAAGAATGCGAACCAACCCTTTTGCTGCTTGATAGACCAGAGCTGGGTTGGGAATCCTGCAGCGATAGATGTGAAGATCAAGATCGACATACCGTTACCGATACCGCGATCGGTGATCAATTCACCAAGCCACATGATTACAGATGTTCCAGCGGTCATTACCAAGACCATGGTGACGATACGTGGCCACGATGAGTCAGGAATGATTGCGAGAGTACAACCGCTAAAGAGACGACCAGTTGAGCGAGCAACGGCGATCAAACCAGTTGATTGCAGAACTGCAAGACCAACGGTGAGGTAACGGGTGTACTGGGTGAGCTTTGCATTTCCAGATTGACCTTCAGCCTTAAGTGTTTCAAAGCGAGGAATGACAACTGTAAGCAATTGAATAATGATTGAGCTGGTGATGTAAGGCATGATTCCCAATGCGAAGATTGAGAGGTGCAAGAGTGCGCCACCAGAGAACAAGTTAATGAGACCGAAGAGTCCGCCAGATTTGCTCTGATTCAAGCAAGATTGAACGTTCTTATAAGAAACGCCAGGCGTAGGCATGATTGATCCGAAACGGAAGAGAGCCATGATGCCCAAAGTGAAGAAAATCTTTACGCGAAGATCGGGCGTCTTGAAGGCCTTACCAAACGCTGCAAGCATTTAACTTCTCCTCTAATTTCTGAATGAGTCCCTACTCTATTGAGGAAGGACTCATTTCGGACTTAATAAATCGGTTTTAGGTTAGAGCTTTGTGATCGATCCACCGGCAGCAGCGATCTTTTCAGATGCTGATGAGGAGAAAGCGTGTGCCACGACGGTAACTTTCACAGAAATGTCGCCATTTCCAAGAACCTTAACCGGATGACCATCGCGAGCTGCACCCTTTGCAACCAAATCTTCAACGGTGACTTGGCCACCCTTTGGATAGAGCGCATTGATGGTTGAAACATTCACTGGCTGGTACTCCACGCGCTCTGGGTTTTTGAAACCACGGAGCTTTGGAAGACGCATGACCAAAGGAAGTTGTCCACCTTCGAAACCAGCACGAACAACGTTACGAGCACGTGTTCCCTTGCCACCACGACCAGCAGTCTTACCCTTTGAAGCCTCACCGCGACCCTTACGAGTACGAGCCTTCTTTGCGCCCGGAGCCGGACGTAGATGATGAACCTTGAGAACCATTGTTATTCGACCTCCTCAACGGTAACCATGTGACGTACAGCGACGACCATTCCACGAATCTCTGGACGATCTTCCTTTACGACAACATCACCGATTCGCTTTAAACCAAGTGAACGCAAGGTCTCGCGGTGCTCTGGACGAGCGCCAACCTTGGAACGAAGTTGTGTGACTTTTAGACGTGGCATGTTTATGCACCAACCGTTGCTGCTACGGCACGAGCAATTGCTGCAGGTGCGACATCTTCAAGGGGTAGACCACGGCGAGCTGCGATAGATGTTGGAGATTCCAACGCCTTAAGCGCGGCAGCGGTGGCATGCACCATGTTGATTGGATTATTTGAACCAAGTGACTTGGTAAGAACATCGTTGATTCCAGCGCACTCGAGTACGGCGCGAACTGGACCACCAGCGATAACTCCGGTACCAGGTGATGCAGGGCGAAGAAGAACTACGCCAGCTGCAGCTTCACCTTGTACTGGGTGAGGAATAGTGGAACCGAGGAGTGCAACTTTGAAGAATTGCTTCTTCGCATCTTCCACTGCCTTAGCAATAGCTTGAGGAACTTCCTTAGCCTTGCCGTATCCGACTCCGACTGTGCCCTTTTGGTCACCGACGACAACAAGTGCTGTGAAGGAGAAACGACGTCCACCCTTTACAACCTTTGCTACGCGGTTAATGAAAACTACGCGCTCTGTGTAAGGAGACTTCTCTTTCTCAGGTCCACCATCACGGCCGCGACGTTCACGACGATCGTTTCCGCCCTTAGGCGCGCGATCGCCAGCATTTGCGTTTACTGGAGGAGTAGCCATTAGAAGTCCAATCCATTCTCGCGGGCACTATCAGCGAGAGCTGCAATGCGTCCGGTGTACTTGTTTCCACCGCGATCAAAGACCACTGTAGAAATACCCTTTTCCTTCGCACGCTTTGCAATTTCTGCACCGACGAAGCGAGCCTTTGCGCTCTTATCATCCTTAGAGGCACGAAGTGTGCTCTCCATGGTTGATGCTGAGACCAAGGTCTGACCGATTGAATCATCAACAATCTGAGCAACAAGGTGACGAGATGAACGTGAAACTACAAGACGTGGACGCTCGGCAGAACCGACAACACGCTTGCGGACACGGAAGTGGCGACGACGGCGGGCATTTTGTGCCGAGCCTTTAACAACCTTTACACCGATAGCCATTACTTCTTACCTGTCTTTCCTTGCTTGCGGCGAATCTTTGCGCCGTCTAGGTGGAGACCCTTGCCCTTATATGGATCAGCCTTGCGAAGCTTTTGAATCTTCGCTGCAACTTCACCAACGAGCTGCTTATCGACACCAGAGATCGAGAAGCGAGTTGCTGATTCGACCTTGAAGGTGATGCCTTCTGGAGCAGAGAA
>CAIZHC010000289.1 GCA_903932705.1 uncultured Actinomycetes bacterium
AGATATTCTCTTTTTCAGCCAATTGCACAATTGGAAGTGCGTCGCGGAAGAGCAACTCATTTCCACTGCCGGCAAGCGGACGGTCCATGGAGACGATGCGGCTACGTTCATAATATTTTTGTTTCTTACTGATGCCAGGACCAACGTAGAGCGAGCGACCTCCGAAGGTGTTGTATGCAGCCCAGGTCATGGTTGAGTGAACGAGTGCCAAAGTTGAATTTGATAGTGGCGCTCTAATAATGAGGGGAGCGCTGCTCTCAAATTTTCCTCCAGGTAATTTACTTACAAAGAGATAAAAACCAGGAAGCCAATTAGCAGTTGAGACCGAGATAGTTACTGGCCAACTTGTTTGAATCATGCGGGTAGCATCTTTAGGTACAGGCGTCTTGAGATTTTTTAACTTTATTGGCGCTGAACTCCAGACAACTCTGCCGCCAGCTCCGCCATACCAACCAATTCTGATCGCTTCAAATACTCTTGGTGACTTGCTCGTTGTGCCATCAAACATTGGACTTAATGAAGCGTGAATTCCAACGGTAGCTCCGCAGCCCACCGAAGTTTTATCAAGCCAAAGGGCGCTTCCTTCAGGCCAAGGGGTATAGGAATGACCAAATTGCCCCATGGTGATATCTGTACTTACCTTGGCATTTTCGGTTTGTAGCCAATCAGCTGGCAAATTTCCACATGAGGAATCCTGATAGCCGCCGCCGACTGGGAGGGTGTTGATGGCAAGAGTCTGATCGTATGTAACGGGTGTGGTTTTAGGGAGCGGCACATGGGTGGTTACAAGCGGCAACCTAGGGAAAACTTCTTCATTTCGTTCAGCATGACGGTTTCCAAAGTTGTATGAAACTCCCGCGACTGCGACTAAAACTAGAACCAGAAGAAGTGAGAGGAGAGTGCGCCGAAAGCGCTTAGATTTACGCGGATTTTCAAAGATTGCCATTACATATCTCCGAGAATTGAAGCATTGTGAGGAAATTTTTCAAGCTCAAAGAGATACATTATTAGTTGGAGACCTTTTCAGTGTTCTAGTGAGAGACCTTTTCAGTTTTTATCTTTAGATAAGTATACGACTCTTGGCGGCACCCTCAACTTCATGCCATAAGATTGTGCATATGAAGGTGGTATCAGTAGTCGGCGCTCGTCCCCAATTTGTGAAATTAGCACCCGTGGATCATGCCTTCAAGGCAGAGGGCGTAGATCACATCATCATTCACACCGGTCAACATTATGATCCTGAAATGAGCGAGAGCTTCTTCTCTGAGCTCAACATTTCGCCGGCTGATTACAACCTGGGAGTTGGCAGTGGATCGCACGCCGAACAAACCGCTTCAATGATGGTTGGGCTTGAGAAGTTATTCTTGCAAGAGCAACCAGATTGGGTTTTGGTTTTTGGAGATACCAACTCCACATTAGCCGCTGCACTTGCTGCGGTGAAGGTGCATATCAAAATTGCTCACCTTGAAGCGGGATTGAGATCTTTTAATCGCCGAATGCCAGAAGAGCACAACAGAATTCTTACCGACCATGCATCTGATCTCCTGTTGGCACCTACGCCGGTCGCCATTGAACACTTAGTTCATGAGGGCTTAGGGGAGAAATCTTTGATGATCGGCGATGTCATGACCGATGTTTGCTTAAATACTTTAGAACGCGTGAAAGGTTCAGAGAGTGAACTCCCAGCAGCCTTTACTGAAAATGGAATCACCTGGGATTTCTTAAAAGCAGGGGGATATTTTGTAGCCACCATTCACCGTGCTGAAAATACTGATGATGAGGCGCGATTGAAAGAGGTTGTATCTGCTCTACAAGCCCTACCGCTGCCTGTGGTTTTAATGACACATCCACGTTTAGCCGCAAAGAGCAAGGATCATGGAATTGAGTTAAATCAGGGAGCTGTACGGTCGGTCAAATCTGTCGCATACCCACTCATGATTGAATTGATGAGCAAGTCCACCGGTGTAATTACTGACTCCGGGGGATTACAGAAGGAGGCCTACATTGTTGGCGCACCGTGCACCACAATCCGCACCGAAACTGAATGGCCTGAAACTTTGCATGATGGATGGAATGTCTTAACAGCAGATGTCAGCGATCTCACCGCTATCGCTTTGCGAGCGCGTCCAACAAATCCAACAGGTAAGCCCTATGGAGATGGGAAGGCGGCTTACGAGTTGGTTGCTGCTTTAAGAAACTTCTCGTAAAAATCCTTCATACTTTGGGCTGGAGGTTTGATCTCTGGCTCAGAGAGAATAAATACTGATTGATCCTGGGCTACTGCCTTCAAGCCAGTTAATTCCTCATAGAGCGGAACAAGCCGCTCACACTGCGCTTCCCAACTGCGCTCCTGCAAGAATGCTGCGTTGTAATTTGCAATGTAGAAGGCTTTATCTGTGGTGACTTTCTTTACAGCTTCAACAAAACTTGCGACATCTTCAGAAATAAATACTTCTCCGATACCTAGGCGACGGGTTTCTGCAGCAAGAAACTTAACATCACTCACAACAATTGGAATATTTGCGTGGGCGTACTCGCTGAACTTAGTTGGCGTTGAAAGTTCGTGGTTAACATGGTGGGTGTTCATGATCAAACCAATATCGGCAGTGGTCAAGTACGAAGTGACTTCTGCGTTGGATACAAATGGAAGCACATGGACGCGATCTGCGACTCCAAGTTCATTTGCTTTAGCGATCAATTGGGCGAGATGGGCATTTTGCCCTGGAGCCATAATGGCCAAGTGATGTTCTGGAAGTGCGGGAAGTGACATGACCGCAACCATGATTCCACGCTGTGGCGCAATTCCACCGCTGTAAACCATGAGTGGAATACCAGCATCTAGATTGAGATCTTTTCTGATATCGCTGGGATGCAATCGTGCTGCGGCGAGAACTGGATCATTTTGAACCACGATTGGCTCACGGCGAAGCCCATGATTGGCATGGAGCATCTCTGCGATCTTTGGACTTACTGTTACTACCGCATCAAACTGTTTGATAACAGAGCGTTCCATTGCAACAAGTGATCGACGAATTGCTCTTTTGATATTTGCTTGCCCCGGTAAGAATTCATGAGCATCATAAATCATTGGTGGTCGAGTGCCGTTTCGACTTTGCATCGCTCGAGCTGCAGAGAGTGCAACTGGAAGAGCTGAGAAATCCTGAGCGTGGATTAAGTCTGGCTCAAAATCAGCGATGGCTTGTGTCATGGCGATCTTTGCTAAACCAATTGGACGGAGAATTTCCGAGCTAAGGCCAGGAATAATTTGACCGATGGTCATGATCCAGCCTTTGCGAGCTAGATTCCGAGCCTTCATGCTGTACTTGCGAACATTTCGGACGATACGGTTGCCATCACTGCGATTTACTGGTCGGGGGATTCGAACGACATCTGCACGCCCTACATCAATGTGATCAACATCAGACTTTGGCGCCCAACCGAAGATCACGACATCCCAGCCCTTATCGGCCATATACCAGGCGCCTTTGAGGACTCTGGAGTCGTTGGTGACATTATTTAAAACGATCATTGCGGCGCGTGGCTTACGAGTCATTTCAAAATTATAACCAAGAATTAATTGGCAGATATCTCCTAGCGAGTGAGTTGCCTGCCAATCAAATATGTAAGAGGTCTTTGAGGGGAGCTTTTACTTAAGGTCGCCCTGCCCAATGCACCGGAAGGCTACCCCCTCAAAATTATTGGGGGACAAGATGCGTCGTCCATCAATAATTGCCTTAACTCCAGGAAAATCACCTTTGGTCAAGCTCTTATATTCTTTGTGATCAGCTTGAAGAATTACAGCATCTACAGGTGAGCCTGCTTCATATGGTGTAAAACCAAGTGCTGTGATCTCTTCATCGGTGTACATCGGATCATCTACGAGCACTTCTGCGCCATGTTCTAGAAGTGATGTGACAGTCCCAAATACTCCGGAGAAGGCAGACTCTTTGACTCCACCACGATAAGAAACTCCAAGAACTGCAACTTTCTTCGCTGTGAGATCTCCAATGGATTGCTCTAATAAGTGAACTGCATGTGCAGGCATCGCAGCATTTGCTTCACGCGCAGAACGAACAACAGTTGCTAGCGGATCATTCCAAAGATAGAAGCGTGGGTAGATTGGAATGCAATGGCCGCCAACTGCGATACCGGGTTGGTGGATATGGCTATATGGCTGCGAGTTAGAAGCGGCAATAACTTTAGCGATATCAATGTTTGCGCCTTCAGCGAAGATTGCGAATTGATTGGCGAGCGCGATATTTACATCGCGATAGGTAGTTTCTGCAAGCTTTGCCATCTCACTTGCTTCAGAGGTACCAAGATTCCAGACGCCATTCTTAGTTGTGAGATCAGGACGATCATCAAAATCAAGAACTGCTTCATAGAACTTAATTCCGGCTTCGGTACTGGCTTCATTTATTCCGCCAACCAGCTTTGGATATTTGCGGAGATCTGCAAAGACTCGACCTGTGAGAACTCGCTCAGGTGAGAAGATTAAGTGAAAATCGGTGCCGGCTTTGAGGCCTGAAATCTTTTCTATTGCTGGGGCGAAGCGATTTCGGGTGGTGCCAACTGGAAGAGTGGTCTCATATGAGATCAATGTCCCAGGCTTTAGACCTTCGGCGATCTTGGCAGTGGCTGCATCCATCCAACCAAAATCTGGAATGCCATCTGCATCTACGAAGAGAGGAACAACGA
>CAIZHC010000290.1 GCA_903932705.1 uncultured Actinomycetes bacterium
GAGTGGGAGAAACGAATCATTCAACAATTAGATTTCGATGGTCATTGGAGTTCAGAGAAGATTGAGATTTCGCAATGACTGATGCGCTAAGAAAGTTGATTGAATTAGCTATCGCCGAAGATCTTGACGGTGGAGAAGATATAACTTCCAACTCGACAATCCCTCTTGAACAGGTAAGCACCGCTGATTTTGTTACGCGAAGCCCAGGTGTAATTGCGGGAATCCATGTTGCAATTGCCGTATTGAATCACTTAGAAATCACCGATGTCACCGCACATGTCCGAGATGGCGATCTCGTCGCAGCAGGAACCACAATTCTCACCGCACGAGGAAATACCAGAAAACTTCTTTTAGCTGAGCGCACCACCCTCAATTTCCTCACTCATCTCAGCGGAATTGCGACACTCACAAGAAGTTGGGTAAATGCAATTGCTGGCACCGAATGTCAGATTAGAGATACACGCAAGACCACACCTGGTTGGAGAAAGTTAGAGAAAGATGCCGTGCTTGCTGGCGGTGCAACAAATCATCGACTCTCACTTTCAGATTCCGCGCTGGTCAAAGACAATCACATTGTGGCGGCTGGCGGAACTCTGAAGGCCTTTGAAAGCGTTCGTGCGCAATTTCCCGGAAAAGAGATTGAGGTGGAAGTTGACACCTTGGAACAATTATTTGAGGTATTACCTGGAAATCCTGATTTGATCTTGCTCGACAACATGTCTCCAGAGATTTGTGCGCAAGCAGTTGCAATTGTCGCGGGGCGAGTAAAGCTTGAGGCCTCCGGCGGTATCTCTATAGAAAATGCGATGGAGTATGCGCGCACTGGCGTTGATTACTTAGCCATCGGTGCGCTTACGCACTCTGCAAAAGTTTTAGATATCGGTTTAGACCTAAAGATGGGAAAGTAAATGCTGCTGGCAATTGACGTTGGAAATACAAATACCGTTCTTGGAGCCTTTGACGGCGAGACGCTCATCCACTCATGGCGCGTAAAGACAGATCCTCGAGACACCGCTGATGAACTTTGGCTGCAATATCGTGCGCTTCTCGACGGAATTACAATTGATGGCCTCTCAATTTGTTCTACGGTTCCAGCAACACTTCGTGAATTACGTAATATGGTCACGAGATATTTCAGCGCTATCCCAGTGACAATTGTTGAGCCTGGAATTAAGACCGGAGTACCCCTCTTGGTGGATAACCCTAAGGAGATTGGCGCGGATCGCATCGTAAACACCTTGGCCGCCCACACCCTCTTTGGATCAAGTGGACCATGTATCGTCGTTGATTTTGGAACTTCGACAAATCTCGATGTGGTCTCACCCAAGGGGGAGTTTCTAGGGGGAGCACTTGCACCGGGAATAGAAATTTCAGTTGATGCTTTGGCGGCCCGTGCTGCGCAGCTTCGCAAGGTCGAACTTATTAAGCCAAAATCTGTGATTGGCAAGAACACCGTCGAGGCTCTGCAATCTGGAACCATCTATGGATTCGCTGGGCAGGTAGATGGATTGGTGAAACGAATTATTGAGGAGTTGGAGGCGCTCTATCCAGATACCGGCGCAACCACCGTGATTGCTACCGGGGGATTAGCCCCGCTCGTCGTCGGTATCAGCGAACTAATTGATACCTACGAACCAGACCTGACTCTGCTTGGGCTTGCCATGGTCTTTGATCGCAATGCAAAATTCGGGGATTAATCAGTAGACGATAGACTGACCCGATTATGAGTGAGCTGATAGTTGAAGATGACCTGCCGGAGCAGTTACGTATTCGCCGCGAAAAGCGCGCCGCAATCCTCTCTCGGGGGCAGGAGCCTTATCCTGTCGCGGTTCCGCGTACCGCCTCACTTAAAGAGATTCGCACCCGCCACGCAGATCTAGAAATAGATGTTGCCACCGGAATTCAAGAGAGCCTCTCAGGTCGTGTAATTTTCAAGCGAGATACGGGAAAACTTTGCTTTGCGACGCTACGCGAAGGAGATGGCACTGAACTTCAAGCGATGTTCTCTCTCGACAAAGTTGGTCCAGAATTGTTGGAGCAGTGGAAGAGTGATATTGATCTAGGTGACCTCGTTAGCGTTACTGGCGAAATCATTACCTCCAAGCGTGGAGAACTTTCCATTCTCGCCAACACCTACCAACTAGCGGCAAAGTCTCTACGGCCACTTCCTGTTGAGCACAAACCGCTCTCAGAGGAGACCCGCGTACGTATGCGCTACGTCGATCTCATCGTTCGTCCTGAGGCCAGATTTAATGCGCGCCTGCGTCCGCAGGTAATGAAGTCACTCCGGGAATCATTTAGTAATCGTGAATTTATTGAAGTTGAGACACCAATGTTGCAGGTCATGCATGGTGGCGCAGCAGCTCGTCCATTTAAGACTCATAGCAATGCCTACGACATGGAACTCTTCTTGCGCATCGCGCCAGAGTTGTTCCTGAAGCGTTGTGTTGTCGGAGGACTTGAGCGAGTCTTTGAAATCAATCGCAACTTCCGAAATGAAGGTGCGGATTCAAGTCACTCACCGGAGTTCGCCATGATTGAGGCATATCAGTCCTATGGTGATTGGGATTCGATTGCGACCCTTACTCGCGACTTGATTCAAGAGGCGTCATTTACGGTCTTTGGTTGCCATGTTGTAACGCACCATGATGGTCGCCAACTTGATCTTGGTGGTACATGGCGCGAGGCCAATCTCTTTGATT
This sequence comes from uncultured Actinomycetes bacterium, assembly GCA_903932705.1. GTDB lineage: Bacteria > Actinomycetota > Actinomycetes > Nanopelagicales > Nanopelagicaceae > PALSA-747. The sequence goes on from CAIZHC010000290.1 coordinate 2,703, forward strand.
TAATCTCAGAAGGTGTAGGAGAAGTCGTTACTCCTCAGAGCTCACTTGATGAGTTAAAAACTATTGCCACAAAGGTAGGAATGAAGATTGATCCCAAGTGGATTACTGGAAAATTGGC
>CAIZHC010000291.1 GCA_903932705.1 uncultured Actinomycetes bacterium
CCAACCAAGATTCGCAGGTTTGGCTTTTGGAACAACCGCGGCACTTTCGATCTTTGGAAGCCTTACCGCAGGCGCTCTCGGTAGACATATCGCGCCAGTTAAAGGATTTCGAATTATCTATCTCTTCTGGTTCTTGTCGACAATTCCACTGGCATTTGTAAACCCAGGTTGGTCTTTACTTCTCGTGCTCTCACTCTTTGGTTTTATTGGCGGAGCAGAGCAGGTCTACTACTTAGAGCAATTAGAACTTATCCGTCCAACTGGTAATGCTGCCGCTGCGATCGGATGGATTTGGACAACCGAGGGTTCATTCGCCGCAATTGGTCAATCAACTGGCGGCTACTTCTCTCAGCACTTCTCTCCGCATTTCTGCTTTGCAATCACCACACTGACCTTCGGTATGGGTTTGCTACTCATCTTCGCCGGACGAAGATGGCTCACTCCTTTTGATCGAACCGCCCTAATCGACTAGTGGGCTGCTAAATCCCAACTTAATCCAGTACCGATATTCACAGAGAGTGGAAGTGAGAGCTCGACAGCGCTCTCCATCTCCGCGCGAACCAGTTCGGAAAGCTCTTCTTCCTCTCCCTTTGCCACTTCAAAAATCAATTCATCATGAACTTGAAGCAATAACCTGGAAGCTAAATTTTGTTCGCCAATTTTATTTGCAACTTTGAGCATTGCCACCTTGATTATGTCTGCAGCCGATCCTTGGATAGGTGCGTTGAGTGCCATACGTTCTGCGACTTCACGGCGTTGGCGATTGTCGCTGGTGAGATCTGGAAGATAGCGACGTCTTCCCAGAATTGTTTCGGTGTAACCCTTCTCCCGTGCCTCTTCAACTACGGTCTTTAGGTAATCCTGAATTCCACCGAAGCGTTTGAAATAAGAGTGCATCAACTCCTTCGCCTCCCCTGGAGAGAGATTTAGTTGTTGCGCCAAACCGTAGGCGGATAAGCCATAGGCCAGTCCATAAGACATCGCCTTTATTTGACGTCGCATTTCGGGATCAACATCTTTAACTGGGACTCCAAATACTTGTGAGCCGACTGTGCTGTGCAAATCTTCGCCGCTCTTAAATGCCGCAGTCAGCCCTTCATCTTTTGAGAGGTGAGCCATAATGCGCATTTCGATCTGACTGTAATCAGCGGTCATTAGATTCACATATGGTTTTGCAGCGATAAAGCAATCTCTGATACGTCTTCCCTCTTCAGTGCGAACTGGGATGTTCTGTAAATTGGGATCAGTCGATGAGAGTCGGCCGGTCGCTGCAACCGTCTGTTGGAAGGTTGTGTGAATTCGTCCATCGCCCTCTATGGCAGCGAGCAATCCATCAACAGTGGTGAGTAATTTGCTCGTCTCACGAATTCGGAGAAGGTGAGCCAAGATGGGGTGCTTCGTTGTCGCCGATAACCATTCCAAACTCTCGGCATCAGTTGTGTATCCAGTCTTAATCTTCTTTGTCTTCGGCAGATTTAATTCATCAAAGAGAATTACTTGAAGCTGTTTTGGCGAACCAATATTGAATTCGCGCCCTGCCACTTTATGGGCCGCGAGAGTTTCTCGCTCTACCTCGCCCGTGAAAAAGGTACGGAGTTCTCCCAATTTCTTCTTATCAACTGCAACCCCGATGCGCTCCATCACCGCGAGTTCAAAGGCAGTTGGTAGTTCAATTTTTGTAAAGAGCTCTGTTAATTGGCGATCTGACATCTCTTCGCGAAGTACAGGAACCAGTTCGTAGAGGACTCCAACCAGGGCCGGATTCATCGTAGAGAAGAGATCCTGCGACTCCTCCGCCACAGAGATTTCAAGGAATCGTTGTGCCAAATCTGTGAGCTCCAGATTACGACCACCTGGGTTAATCAAGTAGGCAGCTAACTCTGTATCGAACTCAATTCCTAAAACATCATCTGAGCGAAGCATGGAACGGGCGCCGTGAACCCACTTGGGGAGTGACTCGTCCAGCACCCACTTACCAGGGAGACCCTCAACCAGATAAATCTCAGAGGCCGATAGAGCAATAGCAAAGGTCTCACCTTGCAAACCTTGCGGAGCAAAGAGGGCAATCCCTTCCGTGCGCCCCTTCAATTTCGAATCGAGGGCAGCCGAGGAAATCGTTTCGACCGGGCCGCGTTCCTTGCTGGCAACTATCTTTTCGCTCTTGCCTCCCATGGCGTGAATACGTTCTTTAAGAGCCTTGATCTCTAAATTACCGAGCAGATTATCAACCTTGATGAGATCTGCTCCCGTCCACGCAAGATCATCAATGGCTGCATCAATTGCCAAATCGTGACGGAGGGCGGTGAGTTCTCGGTTCAATAGGACTGAGGAGATATTTGCACGAAGGGAATCTCCAGCCTTGCCTGGTATGGAGTCAATTGAATCAGTAAGTACTTTAAGAGAACCGAAATCAGCTATCCATTTGGTCGCAGTCTTCTCCCCCACTCCAGGCACGGATGGGAGATTGTCACTGGGATCTCCGCGCAGCGCCGCAAAGTCAGGGTACTGCGTTGGTGTTAACCCGTACTTTTCAAAGACCGCATCTGGCGTCATCCGATTCATCTCGGTGACACCTTTTTTAGGATAGAGAACAGTGACATCCGAGGTCACAAGTTGGAATGAATCACGATCGCCAGAGCAGATGAGAACTTCGAAACCCTCTGCCACTGCGCGGGTGGAAAGTGTGGCCAAGATGTCATCGGCTTCAAATCCTTCTATCGCGAATTGGTTAATTCCTAGCGCATTTACAAGTTCATTTATATATGACATCTGAGATCTAAATTCATCTGGCGTAGCCGCCCGAGTTGCTTTGTACTCCGGGAACATCTCAGTACGGAATGTCTTTCTCGAGACATCAAAAGCCACGGCGATGTGGGTGGGCTTCTCTTGGGCAATGAGGTTGGTCAGCATGGAACCGAAGCCGTAAATCGCATTCGTAGCTTGACCTTTGCTACTACGGAAATTCTCGACGGGTAGGGCATAGAAAGCCCGGTATGCCATTGAGTGGCCATCAATCAGCAGCAATCTCTTCATTTGCCTGATTCTAGAGTGGATTTCACCCTACGGCGTTAAGATTCCAACATGACCGATTACTTAAAGATGATCCAAGATAGAGGCATCGGAGCTCTCGACCAGAAGATGGGCATAGAAATTATTGAAGCCTCTCCAGAGCGCATTGTTGGAACCATGCCGGTAGAGGGAAATACTCAAGCCTTTGGATTGCTCCATGGCGGTGCAAATGTAGTTCTCGCCGAGCTGCTTGGATCACTGGGTGCATGGCTTCATGCTGGTGGAAATAAGCGCACGGTCGGTGTTGACATCAATGCGACTCATCATAAGCCTGCTCGTAGCGGTGTAGTAACTGGTGTGGCTACACCGGTTTCCTGCGGACGAACTCTTGCATGCTACGAGATCGTAATAAGAAATGAGGCCGGCGAGCGAACCTGTACGGCGCGCATCACCAGCCTCATATTGAGTGACTGAGTCTTAATTACCCTCCGAGATATGCCTTTGTTACCTCAGGATCTGAAATCAGATCCTTGGCATTTCCGCTGAGCTTGATGTTTCCTGATTCAAGGACATAGGCGCGGTCTGCAACATTGAGCGCTGCAAGTGCGTTCTGTTCGACCAAGAGGATTGTCGTTCCCTGCTCTTTAATCTTGATGATCGTTTCAAAGATCATGTCGACAAGAACTGGCGCAAGCCCCATTGATGGCTCATCAAGGAGCAACAATGTAGGGCTACCCATGAGTGCACGTCCGACGGCGAGCATCTGCTGCTCTCCACCACTCATCGTTCCGGCCTTCTGATTGATGCGCTCAGCAAGACGAGGGAAGAGTTCGAGAACGCGTTCGCGATCAGCTGCAATCCCTTCCTTATCATTGCGAAGGAATGCACCGAGATCAAGATTTTCAGAGACGCTCATACGAGGGAAGATGCGTCGTCCTTCTGGGGACTGACAAATACCCTTAGCAACAATCTCATGACCTTCTTTGCCATCAATTCGTTCACCTTCAAAGGTAATCGAACCTGACTTCAACTTTAGAAGTCCTGAGATAGCGCGAAGAGTCGTCGATTTTCCAGCTCCATTAGAGCCAATCAAGGTAACAATCTCTCCCTTATTTACCTCAAGTGAGATGCCCTTAATTGCCTTGATGTTGCCGTACGCAACTTCTAACTTATCTACTTTAAGCATTAGTGAACCTCCGCAGACTTACCGAGATAGGCCTCGATCACGCGAGGGTTTGACTTAATGTCGGCAGGTGAACCTTCAGCGATTTTGATACCACGATCAAGAACGGTGATTCGTTCAGAGACCTTCATGACCACAGACATATCGTGTTCAATAAGGAGAATTGCAAGATTCTTCTCATCGCGAACCTTGTAGACAAAGTCTACGAAGACCGCAGATTCTTGTGGATTCATTCCAGCAGTTGGTTCATCGAGGAGAAGAACCTTTGGGCGTAGGGCCAAGGCACGAGCTACCTCCAGGCGACGTTGGTCACCGTAAGAGAGGTTGCGTGCGAACTCCCCTGCTGTTTTGCCGATTCCAACGAAATCAAGCAGAGCGCGAGCCTCTTCACGAGCCTCTCTCTCTTCACGACGTTGTTGTGGGCTTCCGATGATGGTGCTCACGATGCCTGCTTTGAGGTGTGAGTGCATCGCAACCATGACATTCTCTTCTGCGGTCATAAGACCGAAGAGCCGGATGTTTTGGAAGGTGCGCGCTACTCCTTTTTCGGCAATCTTGTGAGGAACGATTCCGGTGATATCTTCATTGTCGTAAATAACGAAGCCTGAAGTTGGCTTGTATAAACCAGTGAGCACATTGAAGAAAGTTGTCTTGCCGGCACCGTTAGGGCCGATAAGGCTGACCACGCTGCGATCTGGAATTACGAAAGTGACATCATCGACGGCTTTAAGGCCACCGAATTCAACTGAGATGTTTTTCGCTTCGAGAACTGGTGCGGAATCTAGCGCCATTACAAATCCTCCTCTTCGCTAATCTCATCATGTGGAAGTTCGTTGCCACTCTCATCATCTGTCTCATGCATAATCAGCTTGAGTCTTGATTCAGGCAAAATTCCCTCGCGGCGGAAGAGCATCATCAAGATGAGCAAACCACCGAAGATCAAGAATGTGTATGAAGGGAAGTTGATGTGAGTGTTGAAAACGCTATTGAACTTATCTCCAGCTGCAGGAAGTCCTGTTGAGTTCACCCAAGCGATGAGCAGGGCTCCAACAATTACTCCCCAAACATTTCCCATTCCGCCCAGAACAACCATCGCAAGAAGGATGATTGAGATGGAGAATTGGAAGCGCTCGGCGAAGATACCGTTAACGTGGGTGGCATATGCAACACCAGCTAAACCACCGGAGATGGCACCGACCGCATAAGCGGCAAGCTTGGTACGCATCAGCGGAATACCCATCATGCTGGCAGCTAATTCATCTTCACGAATTGCAAGCCAAGCACGACCAAGGCGACCACTGCGCAGACGCAGTGATATGAAGACCATGACCGCTGCCATCGCAACGAAGATCATGTACTTGTAGTTGAGATCGAAAGGTCCAAGGCGCTTTCCAAAGAGTCCGATGCTATCTACAGGTGAGATTCCCTTTGTTCCGTTGGAGAGGTTGAAGCCGTGGATATCTTCACCGTTAACGAAGATTTGAGGGATGATTTCACCGAAACCAAGTGTCACAATCGCGAGATAATCGCTCTTAAGACGCAGGGTTGGCGCACCAATCAGAATTCCGAAGAAGGCACAGATGACTGCACCAATTAATAGAACCGCCCAGAATGAAAGGTGGACTCCTGGAATTACCTTGGCAACTTCAGAACCAAAGTGAATGTGCCACTGGTTGAAGAAGCCTGACATAAACCAACCTGCGGTGTATCCACCAATCGCCCAGAATGCCACGAAGCCAAG
>CAIZHC010000292.1 GCA_903932705.1 uncultured Actinomycetes bacterium
AGCTGACTGGCGATGCTGAAGCCAAAATTCCAGATGTTCCTTCTGGAACGAAATTGGCAACGACATTTACCGGGATGGATGAACTCCAATTATCAGACCAGACATCAATGGCAGCCTGAACCGCTAACTGTTCGGCTAGGGGGACGTTTACATAATTCACTTTAAAAGTTGAGAGGGTTCCGACCTTCTTGCCAGGGGGGGTTGCTGCACTGGAAGTGACCTTGGTCGAACCGTTTGTAGATCCAGAGGCCTTGTATAAATTCTCCCAAGGCGCTGGAACTTTTTCGACTGTAAGAGCGTGAACGGGAGCAATACCGGTCAGAAGTGAGAGTGAAAGGGCAGCGAGAACTACTTTAACCGGGAGGCGGGCTCGCATAGTAAAAAATCTTAGTCCTCTGAGAGGATAGGCACCATGCGCCAAGTTCAGATCTACTCTAGACGCGGCTGTCACCTGTGTGATGATGCCTTAAAAACCTTAGAAAACCTGCAGAAAGAACTGGGTTTTGAGATTCAAGAGATCTTTATCGATGGTGATAGCGAGTTAGAGTACAAATATGGGGAGCAGGTCCCAGTCATTCATATCGAAAATAAACCTCATGATTTCTTTACCGTTAATCCCGTTCGTTTTCGAAAGGCTATTAACGAGAGCGCATAAATAGGTAGATCAATTATCTTTTGAGAGAATCTCATCTGCATCAATAATGCGATAGGCGTAGCCCTGTTCAGCTAGAAAACGTTGCCGGTTCTGTGCGAAATCTTGATCAACGGTGTCGCGGGCAACGAGTGAGTAGAACCTCGCACCTCGTCCATCAGCTTTTGGTCGCAAGATTCGGCCCAGACGTTGCGCCTCTTCTTGTCTAGATCCAAATGTTCCCGATACTTGAATTGCAATCGTGGCATCTGGAAGATCAATAGAGAAGTTCGCAACCTTGGAGACAACTAAACATTTAATCTCACCTGCTCGATAGAGATTAAACAATCTCTCACGCTCCTTTACGGGAGTGTCACCTTTGATGACAGGAACACCTAACTCTTCTCCCAGAGCATCAAGCTGATCTAGGTACTGCCCAATGACAAGAACTTGATCGTCGGCATGCGCTCTTGCTAGAGCTACAGCCACCTTACGTTTTGTCAGCGTTGTGGAACAGAAGCGATAACGATCTTCTTGCTCTGCCGTCGCATAATTAAGTCGCTCCTCTTCAGTGAGGGTGATTCGAACTTCTACGCAATCAGCGGGCGCGATGTAACCCTGGGATTCAATCTCTTTCCATGGAACGTCAAAACGCTTTGGTCCAATGAGTGAGAAGACCTCGCCCTCCATCCCATCTTCACGGACGAGAGTTGCAGTAAGACCAAGGCGACGACGCGATTGAATATCAGCGGTGAATCTAAAGATTGGTGCGGGGAGTAAATGCACCTCGTCATAAATGATTAGGCCCCAGTCAATCGCATCAAATAAATCTAGATGTGAATAGACGCCATTGCGTCGCATTGTCATTACTTGATAAGTAGCAATTGTTACGGGGCGAATCTCTTTCTTGGCACCTGAGTACTCACCAATATCATCTTCATTAAGTGTGGTGCGACGAAGCAGTTCATCACGCCACTGTCGTGCCGCGACCGTATTGGTGACGAGGATTAGAGTTGTGGCCTTTGCATGCGCCATTGCTGCAGCTCCAACGATGGTTTTACCGGCACCGCAGGGGAGAACAACCACACCGGAGCCACCATGCCAAAACCCTTCGGCGGCCATCGCTTGATACTTACGAATTGACCAACCCTCTTCACGGAGTGCAATTTCATGATGTTCGCCATCGACGTAACCAGCAAAATCTTCTGCAGGCCAACCCAGCTTTAAGAGCGCCTGTTTGAGGAAACCGCGTTGCCCGGGATGGACTATGAGCGTCTCATCATCAATCTGTAGCCCAAGCATGGGAGCAATCTTTTTGCCGCGAGTAACTTCACGGAGAACTGCTGGGTCATTAGAAACGAGCGTTAATCCATGCACTGGATGCGCTTCAAGGCGTAGTCGACCATAACGCGACATGGTCTCTGCAATATCAACGAGCAGAGCGTGCGGGACGGCAAAGCGTGAATACTCCAACAAGGTGTCGATAACTTTTTCAGCATCAAGACCTGCTGCGCGAGCATTCCAAAGCCCTAGGGGAGTCAAGCGATAGGTATGAATATGTTCTGGTGATTTCTCAAGTTCAGCAAATGAGGCAATTGCGCGCCTACATTCATCAGATTTTGGGTGATCAATATCGAGCAATAAAGTCTTGTCGCTTTGAACGATAAGCGGACCATCAACCATTAAATCAATTCCTTAATAAACCCAGCGATCAGTGCGATCCGGGCTTCGATTCGACTTGCGAAGATATGTTCATGTGCGGCGTGGGCACCATAACCAGAGGCTCCAAGACCATCTAGGACTCGGCCACCAACAGCTGCAGCGATATTGCCATCACTCGCTCCGCCAACAGAGACATGTCCAACAGGTGGCATACCTAAATCCGATGCAACCTTTTCGATGATCGCATACAACTCTGCAGTCGCGGCATGTTCGAGCGGTGGGCGATTAATTCCACCAACAATTTCTAGACGCGCCTCTGGGTGAGAAGGTTTCAAATTCTTGATTGCCTCATCGATTCTCACAAGCTCTGCAGCGAGGAACGAGCGAGCGTCAATATCGAGAGTTGCAGTTGCTGGAACAGTGTTGGTGGTGGAACCAGATTGCATCACCGTTGGAACGACTGTTGTGCCGTGCTCAGAATTTTCAAGCGATGCCATCGCAAGAACAATCTTTGAAATCTCAGTTGTGGCGTTAATACCCTTTTCAGGTTCTAGCCCAGCATGTGCGGCGCGACCGTGAACAGTAATTCGGTACATCGATGTACCTTTTCGACCAATCTTCACAGTGTCATCGATGGAAGATTCAAAGACCAAGGTCGCTTTCGCGCTGCGAGCTAAATCTTCAATGAGTTGGCGTGAGGCATGTGAGCCGATCTCTTCATCGGTTGTGCCAACAAGGGCAATCTTCTCAGAAGCATTTGGAATCTCTTTGATGGCGTACATGGCTTGTAAGAAGCCAGCCTTCATATCGAAGATGCCAGGACCGAAAATCTGATCGCCCTCTACTCGCCATAGCGGAAGGTAAGAATCAATAGGCCAGACTGTATCTAGGTGACAGAGCAGTACGACCTCGGGTTTATCTGATCCCCACCAAAAGACTGGACGCCCACCGGCTTGCATAACTCGGGCAGGTTCTTGAAGGTTGCGAGCGGCGATTGCCACGGCTAAATCGACGACACGGGCGCATGCAGCTAGATCTTCGCTAGGAGACTGCAGTTCAACTAGTTCTTGAAGGTCGCCAAGGAATGTCATGGGATAAGCCTAGTTGGCAGGGCTTACGCCGGTGATGCGAGGGATTCTGAAGTGGGTAATGGCGCCTGTGGCATGGTCTCGGGCGACCAGGGTTCCTAGGGAGATAGAAAGTGGGTCGATGAGGCGATTGGAGACCCCGCCGTTGGTGTCGGCATAACCAATTGTCAGGCTCGCTCGCTCCTCAATGTATTGGTGGAGCAGATCAACGGTCTCATTGGCTGTGGTTCTAGGAACCTCGCGTGGTTTATGCGAGCTGGCGCGCTCACCAGCTCGAAGTGCGCGGACCGCGGCAATCATCAAGTTCTCCGCGGGCGATGAGATATCTGATAGAACTCTCGGCGGCTTTGGCCGTGCCTTTGCACGCCGCACCTGCGGTGCACTTATCAGAACGCCAGTGGCATTCTCGGCGGCTGGTAGATATCCGGCTTCGCGCAAAACACGAATCATCTCTTGACTATCAACGTCGCAGATAAGTACTTGCGGGGCTAACTTTCTAATGCGTAGTTGCTCTACTCGCTTGTCGTGCAAAATCTCTTGAATGAGTCCTTCATCTTCGCAGCGAAGATAGGAGGTTGTATTTCCAACTCTCAATTTTCCGTGACGTTTTGCAACATCTGAAATTAAATATTCAAGTGGTTGCGGCATCGGAGTCTTGGAAATCTTCTTCAGGAAATCCTTAATTTGATCGCCAGTCTGCCCGTGATCTAATCCGCGCCTAATAGAACTTTCGCTAAAACGGTAGACACTCGCTCCGCCGCGACTTTCGATATCTGCAATTGTCCCGATGGCATTTGCGAGTTCGAGTGTTAATGGTCCAGGCGCTACAGCGCTGTTATCTGCTTGAATTAAAATATGATCGACTGGCTTTGGAAGTGCTTTTTCCACTCCGAGCTCTTCCTTATTTATCAAGGCAACTGCGAATGTTGAGATTGCGCCTTGCCCCGTGAGGCCAAGCCATTCTGCCTCTCGAAGAATCCACTCGGTGTAGTCGCGATTAGCTCGCGTGGGAAGTAGCCATAGAAGAGCCGCTGAAATGGAATCAAGTGATGGATCAATTTCAGGATGATTCTTCAGAAGTTGGAGAACAATCTTTTTGAGAGTAGAGACTCCGCCGCGATCGAGCTCAGGTCCAAGTGCCGCAATATTCTTGGAATCGCTCTTACCAATCAATCCACTTACTCTGGATGTCTCAATCCAGAGAGTTACCAGCGCGAACCACTGCTCTTCAATGCTCTTAGTGAGCCAGATATCGAAGGCGCTGG
>CAIZHC010000293.1 GCA_903932705.1 uncultured Actinomycetes bacterium
CCAAATTCTCGCTATCGCCCCGATGAAGATATTTGGGATCTAGCCCACTTCAAATTTAGGCTCAATCAGATTTTGGAAGAGGACTTTCGGGTTCTAGATGTTGCCCTCGCTCCCATCAATTTCGATGCTCGCTTCACCGCCTCATCTCGGCACTATCGATACAAATTGCTCGATGGCAATCAAGATTTACTTCCGCTGAAGCGATTGGATGCGGCGACGTGGTTTCGCCCACTTGATGTGGGGTTGATGAATCAAGCCAGCATGCCCCTACTTGGAAAACATGATTTCCTGACCTTCTGTCGCTACCGAGAGGGTGCAACCTCGCTGCGCACCTTGCTCGAATTCGCTTGGTCACGTGATTCTGATGGCTTTGTGATTTGTGACATCGCCGCCGATGGCTTTGGTTGGAATATGGTCCGAAACTTGGTGGGCGCCGCGGTCTGTGTGGGGGAGGGAAGGTTTGCTCCTGGTTGGATGGCGGAGATTTTGGAGGCGAAGACCCGAGTTTCTGACTCCTATGTCTTCCCGGCAAGAGGCCTGACCCTGCGCCACGTGGAGTACCCAGATGCCTCAAAGTTGGCTGAAATCAGGCTTTCTGACTTCCTCGCTGAACCTTCATTTTGACCCCGCAGCCCTCGAGAAGGTAACCTGCTCCTCTGCCTGTGTGCTGGAATCAGCTCGCGGCCGATCCGCAGAGCACCAAGCTTTGTTGTATTAAACAAGAGAAGAAAGAGGGAGAGACCTCGTGCGCACATTTACACCGAAAGCTGGTGATGTCACCCGCAAGTGGCATGTCATCGACGCTGAAGGAGTTGTCCTTGGTCGTCTAGCTAGCCATGCAGCTGTCCTTCTTCGCGGAAAGCATAAGACCACCTTCGCTCCACACATTGACATGGGTGACTTCGTCATCGTTATCAATGCGGAGAAGGTTGTTCTTACTGGACAAAAGGCTGGCAAGAAGTTCGCTCACCATCACTCCGGTTATCCAGGTGGTATGACTTCTATCGTCTACTCAGATTTGATTAACCAAGATCCAACTCGCGTAATCGAGAAGGCAATCCTCGGCATGATTCCTAAGAACAAGTTGGGCCGCTCTGTTGGTTCAAAGCTCAAGGTCTACGCAGGTCCTTCGCACCCACATGCTGCGCAGAACCCAACTGCATATGAATTTACTCAAGTTTCACAAATCGTGAAGAAGTAAGGAAAGAAGAGACATGTCAGATTTCGATCCAGCAATCGATGCAGAAGAAGAAGTTCTAACTTCATACACCTCTTCAACTCCAGCTGCTTCAACAAACCGCCCTGCAATCAAAGCTCCAGGAGGCGGCACCGGTCGTCGTAAGGAAGCTGTTGCACGCGTTCGCTTAACACCTGGTTCAGGTAAATGGATTGTTAATGGCAAGGCACTTGATGTGTACTTCCCAAACAAGGTTCACCAACAACTCGTATCAGAGCCATTCCGCACAGTCGGTGCAGAGAATCAATACGATGTAATTGCTCGAATCAACGGTGGCGGAACATCTGGCCAAGCCGGTGCACTTCGTCTCGGAGTTGCACGTGCACTCAATGAGATTGATCGTGATGCCAACCGTCCAGCTCTTAAGAAGGCTGGCTTCCTTAC
>CAIZHC010000294.1 GCA_903932705.1 uncultured Actinomycetes bacterium
CCCGCATCAAACATTGCGTAGAGGACGCGGCGGTGAACTGGCTTTAATCCATCGCGAACATCTGGAAGTGCGCGACCAACAATGACGGACATTGCATAATCTAGATAACTTCGCGCCATCTCGACTTGAAGATCAACTGACTCAATCTTGGAGCCTTCCATGCCCTCTTGAAATCTATCGTCCATTAGATATCCAAGAATCGAACGTCTTTAGCGTTACGTTGAATAAAGGAGCGACGAAGATCTACATCTTCACCCATGAGAACAGAGAAGAGATCATCTGCGGCGGCGGCATCTTCTAAAGTTATTTGAGTCAAGATGCGGTGGGTTGGATCCATGGTGGTATCCCACAACTCTTTAGCCGGCATTTCGCCCAAGCCCTTGAAGCGTTGAATTCCATCCTCTTTAGGAAGTCGCTTGCCGGCCTCTAGGCCAATTTTGATGAAGCCATCGCGTTCGCGATCGCTAAATGCATATTGAACAGGCTCTTTTCCGCCCCACTTCAATTTATAGAGAGGTGGCTGCGCCAGATATACAAAACCATTTTCGATCAGGGGACGCATAAATCTGAAGAGAAGAGTTAATAGAAGGGTTCGAATATGTTGTCCATCGACGTCCGCATCGGCCATCAAAATAATTTTGTGGTAGCGCAACTTTGCAACATCAAATTCGTCGTGAATACCAGTGCCGAGAGCGGTTATAAGCGCTTGGACTTCATTGTTTTGTAGTACGCGATCAATGCGCGCCTTCTCAACATTTAGAATTTTTCCTCGGATAGGTAGAACTGCTTGATACCTTGAATCCCGTCCGCCTTTTGTGGAGCCACCCGCAGAATCTCCCTCAACAATATAAAGCTCACATTTTTCTGGTTCGGTCCATTGGCAATCAGCCAACTTGCCGGGCATGCCACGTCCTTCAAGTAAACCCTTACGAGAGCGGCTGAGATCTCGTGCTTTACGGGCCGCAACACGAGCCGCAGCAGCATCAATGCTCTTTCGAACAATATCTTTTCCTTCGCCAGGATTCTGTTCGAACCAAGCGGTCAAAAATTCATTCATCGCTTTTTGTGTAAATGACTTTGCTTCAGTGTTACCAAGTTTGGTTTTTGTCTGACCTTCGAATTGAGGTTCGCCAATTTTTATTGAGACGATTGCTGTAAGACCCTCACGAACATCATCACCAGTGAGGCGATCCTCCTTCTTGCGGATAAATCCCCACTCTTCGCCGAACTTATTTACAATCGAGGTAAGAGCGGTTCGGAAACCTTCTTCGTGTGTTCCGCCTTCTTGGGTATTGATGGTATTTGCGAAGGTGTAGACGCTCTCAGAAAATCCATTGTTCCATTGCATTGCAACTTCGAGTGAAAGTTTTTGAACTTTATCCTCTGCATCAAAAGAGATAATAGTTTTGTGTTGTTCGCCTTTAGTGAGATTGAGGTGGCGAACAAAATCAACAATTCCGCCTTCGTAGTGATATATGGCGCTTAAAACTTTTCCGGTTTCATCTACACGACCTGGGCGCTCATCTGTAAGGGTGAGGGTCAGACCTTTATTGAGAAATGCCATCTCGCGAAAACGCGCAGAGAGAGTTTCAAAAGAGAAGTCGGTAGTCTCAAAGATCTCTACAGATGGCCAGAAGGTAACTGTGGTTCCACTCTTATCAGTCGCCTCGCCTTTACGGACAGGATGTTGTGGGACTCCCAACTTGTACTCCTGGTACCAATGGAACCCGTCGCGGCAGACTTCGACAGCGAGATCGGTTGAAAGGGCGTTAACGACAGAGATTCCCACTCCATGTAGGCCCCCTGAAACCGAGTAGCCACTATCGCCGAATTTTCCGCCGGCGTGGAGGACGGTTAGAACAATCTCAAGAGCTGGGCGTTTCTCAATGGGGTGGAGGTCTACCGGGATTCCACGGCCATTATCAATGACTCGGACCGCTCCATCTGCCATCAGGGTGACATTGATGGTGTCGCAATAACCGGCGAGCGCCTCATCAACAGAGTTATCGACTACTTCATAAACCAGGTGGTGGAGTCCGCGCTCTCCAGTGGACCCGATATACATTCCAGGGCGCTTGCGAACGGCATCTAGGCCTTCCAAGACGGTGATGGCGCTAGCGTCGTAAGAATTCTCCGACATCGCTCCACCCCCTAGAAATTTGAAAATCCGCCAAAACCAATTCTTAGCCGAATATGGCTGGCACAGCCTCAAATCCTAGTCGTAAAAGGTGGATAGAACCAGCCATAAAAAGGCGTAGGTGAACTTCTGCGGGGCTTTTGGACTTTAGCCGTAGGTATCCCTAGGACCGCGGGAATTTCGGATCGTTCTAATGCCCTTCTTCCAACTTGGCGCCCCGGGTGGGAGAACCAATATCTCTTCAACCAGCGCCCCAGGGGCAGAGCTGGAGATTGTCTTTAAAAGGGTGCTCGCCATCAAGGTTAATTGGGTCGCCCAGGCGGTTGAGCTCGCTTGAACCGTTAGGACGCCATCTATGAGAGAGATGGGGGTGGAGTGTGAACCAACATCTGAACCAACAACACTTACCCACTCTGTAAAGAGGGAGCCTTCTGCAATTCCTTGTCGCCAATCGCGAAGAGTTACAAGTTCTGAAAGTACTGAACTTAAAGATTGGGGGTCGCCAATTTTTTCGCGTGGAGCCTCTGTCGCATTTACTGAACGAGATTTTCGTGAATTGTCGCGCCAGGTTCGGTACAACTCTTTGGCGAGATCTACCTTCATGGGGCTATTTTAACGCTTCCATTTTTCACAATGTAAGTGCTTCCTTGTAAATCTTTAGGAAGATCACCTTCAACAGCAACTGTGATGATCGTCTGCTCTGCAGACTTTGCTAAAGCTACTAACTGCTCCCGTCTCTCTTCATCCAACTCCGAGAAAACATCATCCAAGATCAAAATTGGTTTTGAACCTTCACTGATGAGTAATTCATACGCTGCGAGTTTTAGTGAGAGTGCGATTGACCAAGATTCTCCGTGTGAGGCATATCCTTTAACAAGATGATTTCCTAAATGGAGTAAGAGGTCATCGCGGTGTGGGCCAATGAGTGTTAATCCACGTTCTAACTCTTGACCCCGCAGTTCGGCCATTTTTTGGATAATGGAGTCGTAATTCTCTTGTAGAACAATCGAAGGGCTCTCGATAGAACTTTTATATTTTATTGAGGCTGGTTTTTCAGGGGCGATGTTGGCATAAATTTTTGTGAATAGCGGGGTGAACTCTTCTAGAAGGGTGATTCGAGCAGCGATAATTTCCGCTCCGAATTTCGCAACTTGTTGATCCCATGATTCTAAAGAAGAGCTACTTGAGCGAGTCTTTAGAAGTGCGTTTCGCTGCCTTACCGCTCGTTCATAATCAGTAATCACGCCAGCAAGTCTTGGGGATCTTAAGGTCACAATTTGATCAATAAATCTTCTGCGCTCAGATGGGTCGCCACGTACTAAATCCATATCCTCTGGTGAGAAATAAATACATTGAACTAAGCCAAAGAGTTCCTTCTGACTCCTCACTGGGTTTTGATTTATGCGCGCACGGTTCGCCTTATCTGCATTAATCTCGAGTTCTACCAATATCTCCCTATCGGGGTGCTGCACTTTGGCGCGGGTATATGCAGAGATCTCACCTAGCTTCACAAGTGGTTGATCGCCGGCGGTTCTATGGGAAGAGAGAAAGGCCATATACATAACCGCTTCGACAATATTGGTTTTGCCTTCGCCGTTGCGACCCAAAAAGACTGTAATCCCTTTATTTAAAGGTAGGTCTAACTCACTATAAGAACGAAAATTCTTAAGTGA
>CAIZHC010000295.1 GCA_903932705.1 uncultured Actinomycetes bacterium
AATCAAAGTTGCGAAATTCCGGCAATTTTGCCGCGGCATATCCCACGAGACCTATGCATAAAAGCCCGCCAGAGATGACAGAGGTGCGAAGGGAGGTGATTGCCGCGGTCGTACCGGCGCGTAACTGACCTGCGAGTGGTCCTACGGAATAAGAGAGCAATTCCAATCCGGCAAGACGCCCTCGATATTCATCATCAATCGTCTGGTTCCAGAGGGTATTTCGACAGAGTGCACTGACTTGATCTGAGGCACCTGCCAATCCCAAAAATAACAGGACAGCCCATAATGAATCGGTCGTTCCTGCAAGTGCGATGCAGATACCCCATCCGATCGCTGCCCAGGTGATCGCCCATCCATGTCTGGTGAAGTGCTTCATCCATCCACTTGTCGCGGTCACCAGAATCGATCCGAAGATGCCAGCCGAGTAGAAGAAGCCCAAGGCCCAGCGGGAGTGAATGTGATCAGCCCAGAATGGAAAGAGGGCATTTGGCATTGCAAAGAACATCGCAATCAAATCAATAATGTAAGTGCCCATGAGATCTTTGCGAGAGGCTGCGTACTGAATCCCTCCGAACATTGATTTTATGGTTTTGGTTGCTCCCTCTTTGAGCGGAGGGACCGATGCGATTTTCAGCATGAAAGCCACGGAGATTGCGTAGGTTGCAATATCAATTGCAAAAGCCGCTTTAACGCCGCTGGTTGCAATGATGACGCCAGCGAGGGCTGGACCAATGATTGCGCTGAACTGCCAGCGAAGGGCCATGAGCGCCATTGCGGAGGGAAGATCTTCATGAGAGACCAGTCGTGGAATCATCGCCCCATAACTAGGTCCTTGCAATCCATCCATCGCGGAAAAACCAGCAGCGACAATGTAGAGAACGATGAGATGTGGGTGAGAGAGGAATGAATTTCCAAGCAAGATTGTGGAGCAGAGAAGCGCGCCGGCTTCGCAGCGCCAGACCATCTTCTTGCGATCTACGGAGTCAGCTAACACTCCACCCCAGAGAGCGAAGATGATTAAGGGAACAATTTCAACTGCTCCCATTGCGCCAACTGCGATGTAGGAGTTAGTGAGTTCTTTTATTTGAAATGGAAGGGCAACAAGGGTTAACGCCGAGCCAAACCTTGTTACAACGCCAGAGATAAATATGTAGCGCAGATTCTTATTTTTTCGCAGAGGTGAGAGATCTATTGCAAAGCGCGCCATGCTCCGAGCCTAGTGAAAGGTTTGCTCTTCAGAGGGGAACAACCCCGCTTCAACATCTGAAGCCCACTCTCTGACGCCATTAGAAATCTCACTTCGCAAATCGCGATAAGCCTTCGCAAATTTAGGAGCTTTCTCGGTCAGGCCCATAAGGTCGGTCCAGACAATCACCTGAGCATCGCAGCCATTTCCAGCCCCAATTCCAATCACTGGAATATCGAGAGCGTTAGAAATTTCCCTTGCAAGCTCTGCTGGAACCATCTCCAGAACGAGAGCGAAAATCCCCGCGGATTGCAGCGCCTTCGCATCCTTAATAATTGCTTTTGCGCTCTCACCCCGGCCTTGAACTTTAAAACCACCGAGGGCATATACGGATTGAGGAGTGAGGCCAAGATGGCCCATGACGGGAATTCCAGCGTTAACAAGCTTCTTAATCTGCGGAACTACCTTCTTTCCGCCCTCCAGTTTTACCGCCTGAACTCTCGCCTCTTTAAATAGACGAGTCGCGCTCTCCAGCGCATGCTTAGGAGATTTTTCATAACTTCCGAAGGGGAGATCTGCGACCACCATCGCTTTAGAAGTGCCAAGCACAACGGCCCGAGAGAGCATGATCATCTGCTCAAGTGTTACAGGAATTGTGTTTACTTCTCCAAGAAAATTATTCCCAGCGCTATCTCCAACCAAAAGAACTGGGATACCTGCCGCTTCAAAGATTGATGCGGTTAACTCTTCGTATGCGGTGATCATCGCCCACTTTTCATGGCGGATCTTCTTCGCAGCAAGGTCGGAAATTGAGGTGCGTCGGGTTGAGCCATTAGACATGAGATCCCCTTAAGGCTCGCGGCCAGTTCTGGTCCGCGGCTAGGGGTAAGTCTAGCGACCCCTCCAGAGATACATTGCCTGAGTAAGATTTAAGTATGAGTCCTCAGGTAATCGGGCAACTTAGGGTTGGTCTTGCCCAGGTAAATCCAACGGTAGGCGCACTCGCTTCAAATTCCGAACTCATCTTGGAGTATGCCGGCAAAGCAGCCAGCGCAGGTGCTCACCTCCTAGTGCTCCCAGAGATGGTGCTTACTGGATATCCCGTTGAAGATCTTGCCAATCGGGCCACCTTTCGCCAAGCCTCAAAGCAGGCCCTGGAAATGTTGGCGAAGAAACTTGAAGATTACGGTGACCTAGTTAGCATCGTTGGATATCTCGAAGAGAGCGCTTCACATCGCCCACAAAATGCCGTCGCAGTAATTCATCGCGGAGCGGTTGTGGCTCGTTACATCAAGCATCATCTTCCGAACTATGGAGTCTTTGATGAGTTTAGAAATTTCGTTGCCGGTGAAGGATCACTCGTAGTTCGAATCCATGGAGTGGATGTCGGAGTTGCGATCTGTGAAGATATTTGGCGAGAGCAAGGTCCCGTTGCAGATCTCGCGGCGCGAAATGTGGGTCTTGTCGTCGTCCCAAATGGGAGCCCATTTGAGAGAAATAAAGATGATGTACGTGCAGCCTTAGTTCGTCGAAGAGCGCGTGAAATTGGAGCGCCTCTTCTCTATGTAAATATGACCGGCGGGCAAGACGATCTGGTCTTTGATGGCGACAGCATTGCAGTTTCTGCTGATGGAGAGTTGATTGCGAGAGCTCCGCAATTTGATGATGGATTGATGGTCGTTGACATTGATGCAAAGGCGCTTACAAGCGAGCCAGATCTCGTGATAAGTGAAGAGCGCATTGGCGGATATTTAAAGATAAATCATGGAGTTGCTCCCCGCCTGGAAATTGAGGCAGAGATCTGGCAAGCCCTTGTTGTAGGTCTTCGCGACTATGTGAAAAAGAATGGTTTTCCCTCAGTCATCCTGGGGTTATCTGGTGGCATTGATTCCGCCGTGACTGCTGCAATAGCCGCTGACGCCATTGGCGCCAAGCGCACATATGGAGTGGCAATGCCTAGCCAATATTCGTCAGCTCATTCGATGAGTGATGCTGTCGATTCTGCAAAGCGGATTGGTTTGAACTTCAGAGTCGTTGAAATTCAACCCATGGTGAATTCATTCCTCACCGCGCTGGGATTGACTGGATTGGCCGAAGAAAATTTGCAAGCTCGAGTTCGAGGAACAACGTTGATGGGCCTTTCAAATCAAGAAGGCCATCTCGTTCTAGCTACCGGTAACAAGTCAGAACTTGCAGTTGGATATTCAACGCTTTATGGAGATGCCGTCGGGGGATATGCCCCCATTAAAGATCTCTTGAAATCTGAGGTCTGGGCAATCGCCAAATGGCGCAATGCGCTTGCGGCATCACGAGGAGAAGTTGAACCGATTCCCCTCAATTCGATTATTAAAGAGCCGAGCGCGGAATTGCGCCCTGATCAAAAAGATAGCGATTCGCTTCCAGATTATGGGTTGCTGGATCAGATGCTCTTGCTCTACGTCGAACACGATGCCGGCTTGCAAGGACTTCTGGGTGCTGGCTTTGACCCGGCGCTAGCAACTCGGGTCATTCAGATGGTGGATCG
>CAIZHC010000296.1 GCA_903932705.1 uncultured Actinomycetes bacterium
ATGTTCACTTCTCTCTTTTGCCACGCTGGCGTGGAGCCGCACCAGTGCAGTGGTCGCTACTTGAGGGCGATGCCGTGACCGGGATATCAATTTTCAAACTTGATAAGGGTATGGACACCGGACCGATATTTATGCAAGAGGAAGTTGAGATTTTAACCTCGGATACAACCGAAGATCTTTTGGAGCGCATGAGTCACCTCGCCGGAAATCGCATCATGGATGTTGTTGAAGGGATTCGAAAGGGAGTCAAACCGATAGCTCAATCAACTGCAGGTATGACTCTTGCTCCCAAAATCTCTAAAGAGATGGCGAAGATTGATTGGCGCGAGGGTGCTGATTCCATCCTAAGAAAGGTAAGGGCTCTTGGAGAACGCCCAGGGGTTTGGAGCACTTTTAAAGGTGAACGAGTAGCCTTGCATGTAATCAAGGAATCCCTTCTGCCAAATACCTTAAAGAAGGTTGGCGAGATTGAGGTAGTTGAAGGTCAACTCCTTATCCGTTGCAGCGACAGCGTTCTTACGATTGCAGAGCTAACTCCTGCAGGTAAGAAGAGGATGAGCGGTGGAGATTTTGCGCGCGGGGTTCGCCTCGAGCCAGGGGAGCGCTTCGAATAGTGGCCAATGTAGGTCGAAAGCCAAAACCAGAGGCGGCCAGATTATTGGTTTTTCATCTTATTACCCAGGTTAATCGTCAAGGTGCATATGCAAATTTACGTTTACCAGAATTGCTTTCTGATTCAACTTTAGAAGAACGAGATCGTGCATTCGCTACAGAACTTGGATACGGAACTTTACGTATGCAAGGTAGACATGATGCGTTAATAAAGAGACACATTGATAGACCTTTTGAAGAGTTAGATACTGGCATTGTTGACCTATTGCGCATGGGAATTCATCAACTCACGGAAATGCGTGTCCCAGATCATGCGGCAGTTGGAGAGACTGTGGAGATAGCTCGCGCCACTATCGGGGAATCTAAAGCGAGTTTTGTTAATGCCATTTTGCGTAAAGTTTCCACGGACACCTCTTTCGTTGAAGATATTTCCAAGTTGGAAGATCCCAAGGAGCGACTTTCACTTCTCTTCTCTCATCCTGAATGGGAAGTTGCCGCCTTCTATGATCAATTGCAAAGTTGGGAGAAGGTAGAAGAGTTGCTTCGCGCCAACAACTCCCCAGCCAAGCCGCATCTGATTGCATGGGCAGGCAGAAGTACGGTTGAAGAATTGCTGGCGGAGGGTGGTGTGCACATTGATGGCACCTCTCACGGCGTTGAATCTGCAAAAATGCCTGGAATGTATACCGCAATCCATGAAAGACGTGCAGGTGTCCAGGATCGCGGATCCCAAATCGTTTCGCAAATATTTCTTAATACAGCGACCAATGAATTAGGGAAGTTAAGTTGGCTCGATATGTGTGCTGGTCCCGGGGGTAAGGCATCGGCTGTTTTCACTGATTTAGCTGTTAACCGACCGGCCGATACTTTCATGGCGAATGAACCGAGCGAGCATCGCGCCCGACTCGTTTCGCATGTGATTCCGCGTGAAAACGTAATGGTTCATTCAGGACAAGAACTCCCAGCACTTGGCGAGAAATATGATCGAATTATTATCGATGCTCCCTGTACGGGACTCGGAGCTCTTCGTCGTAGGCCAGAAGCTAGATGGCGCCGCACTCCTGCAGATCTTAAAGAGTTGGTGAAGATTCAACGGGAATTACTAGTGGCGGGTATTTCCCTCCTAAAACCCGGGGGAGTACTTGCATACGTGACCTGCTCGCCTCATCTTTTAGAGACTAAGCCCCAAGTTCTGGAAGTGCTGCATCGGAACCCAAAACTAGAGCTGCTTAACACCTCAAATTTCC
>CAIZHC010000297.1 GCA_903932705.1 uncultured Actinomycetes bacterium
AGTTGGTGCTGGCTACCACTTCAACACTTCGGTGGGTCCAATTATTCGTACTCCTGAGGGCAACTTATCCCACGCGCTCCATCATCTCGATGAGGGCGAGAGTTGGCTCGTTGAGCCGATCCAACTAGATCACACTGGCCACCTCTGGCGTCCTGGAATCAAGGTCGGCGTGAAGCCTGGATCATGGAGCCACCGCAACGAATGGTTTGGTCCAGTGCTCGCTCTGATGGTTGCACCGAATTTAAAGAGCGCAGTTGCGTGGCAGAACGCGACTGACTTTGGTTTAACGGCGGGCATTCACTCACTTGATCCAGTTGAACTCGATTACTGGATGGAGAATGTGGAAGCTGGCAATCTCTATATCAATCGTGGAATCACTGGCGCAATTGTAAATCGCCAGCCATTTGGTGGATGGAAGCGAAGCAGCGTTGGAGCGACATCTAAGGCTGGCGGACACCACTATGTAGATTCACTTCGAAACTGGGCACCGATTCAGCATTTGGATCTTGCAAAGCGCAGCGCGGCAAAGTGGTGGGCGGAAGTTGGTTCACAAGCGATTGATCACACCGGACTTAAAGTTGAGCGTAATTACCATCGCTACCGCAGACCACTCACCCCAATCATTGTTCGATTTGATGATCAAGGTGCGAGAGATGAAACAGCCTTTGCAAAGTACATCTCTGATCTCACCGGTGCGCGTGTGGAATTTAGTAGCAGCAGAGAAGAGAGTGTGGATGAGCTTGTCGCGCGAGCTCAAGGAAAAGTTCGTTGGCTCTCGCATGAAACACCACCTCGCGCTGCGCTATTAGCGAAAGGTGTCAGCCTTGATGCGCGTCCAATCGCGCAACGCGGAGATATTGAAGCCCCGCGTTGGCTCTTGGAACAGAGCGTCTGTATTACTTACCACCGCTACGGAAATGTGAACGGTGGTCCAAAGCCAGAGTGTCCGGGGCTTAATTAACCCTGGTACGCAGCCATCTCGCGCTCAAATGGATCAAGTCCCATTGGGCCAATCTTGAGTGCGTAATTGTGCCAAGCCTTGATATCGAACTTATCGCCAAGGCGCTTCTTGGCATCTTCGCGGGCGCGAACCCAGACACGCTCTCCCACCTTGTATGAGATCGCCTGCCCTGGCCATCCGAGATAACGATCAATCTCTGACTTCGCAAAGTCAGGTGCCAGAAGCGCGCGATTAACCATCAGGTCAAAAGCAGATTGCGCGTTCCAAACATTTCCATCGAAGTCCTCGTAACCGCAGTGCATTCCGATATCCACGATAATGCGAGCGGCGCGCATTGCTTGACCTGAAAGATAACCGAGTTCATAAGCTGGATCTTCGAAGGCACCGAGCTCATCCATGAAGCGCTCTGCGTAGAGCGCCCAACCTTCACCGTATCCACTGATCCATGCTTCTGTGCGTTGAAAGCGAGTGAGGCGATCCTTCTCAATTGTGGCTGTCGCACATTGCAAGTGATGGCCTGGAACTGCCTCGTGATACCAGGTGGAAGCGATATGCCAGAAGTTAAAGCGCGTGTGGCCAAGAGTTGGATACCAGGTTGTTCCTGGGCGAGAGAGATCTTCACTCGGTGGCATGTAATAAGGAGCTGCTGCTGATCCCTCGGGAGCGATACGGGCATCGCAGAACTTAATGCGTGGATCAATATCGAAGTAAACGCCATCAAGTTTTGCAACAGCTTCCTCTGTGAATTCAATTAGCTTCGCCAAAAGATTTTCTTCCCCGTCGATGCGATGAAGTTCTGCATCTTCACAATATTCCGCAACTTCTTTAAGACTCTTGCCGGATAGTCCAAGCTTGTCTGCGGCGCGATACATGCGCGCGTTGATCTGATTTAAATCTTCAACTGCCCACTCATATGTAGCGCGAAGATCGAGATCGGCGCCAGTGAAATATCGAGCCCAAGGTGCGTAACGTTCTGCACCAACTCCATCTACATCAAGTGAACGTGGTGCATGAACATCTTTCATCCAGGCGGCCATTGATAAACACGCGGCCTGAGCGTTCTGAGCTGCGGTGTGTAGATCCGGATACTTTCCTTCGCCATCAATCGATTTCGCCATATCGGCATATCCGCCAGAGCCGTGAACTGTTAGTTGGTCTGCGACCCCAAGTACTTGGCGACGAGAAGTTCCCTTACCGAGTGAATTCATATCTTCGATGGCAGATTTCCACGATTCTAGTGCGGCCCCAATTGCATTAAGACGAGAGGTGATATTTGAAACCGCCTCATCACCTTCAGTTGGCATCAAAGTAAAGATGGAGCGAATACCTGAAACTGGGTTAGCAATTGGTCCATATGTAATGAAGGATTCTTTTGAATCAAATAATTTGAGTGATGCCTCAACGCGTTCAATCAGGACCTCTTTAGCAATCCGATCAATCTCATCGATGGGCTCCATTGCTTTGACTCGATTCAAGACATCGCGACGATAGTCAGCGGCCTTAGTTTCGGATGCGACAGAGAGATCATCAAGCAGATGGTCATAACCAGGGATTCCAAGAGCGGTAGCGTTCATCGGACTCATTCGACCTAAGGTGTCGATATATTCGTCGGAGATAGCAAAGATTTCAGAGCGGTGTGTTGTCATGTTCAGAGCATAATCCAGACCTTAAAAAGAGAATATGCCATAGGGAAATCGCCTAATATCCGTAGATGGTTTCTCCAGTTGCTAGACGCGGCACCGGTGCCCGAAATGCCCTCTGGTATCTCTTCTTTCTTATGGGGATTGTCTCGATGGCGTGGGTTCCCCGCATCCCAGAGATGAAACATCACTTCGGTTTGAATGATGCGGGCCTTGGCTTTGTCCTTCTAGGTAGTACCTGCGGGGCGCTAATCGGCTCGCAAGTTAGCGGTCGCCTCACCCACACCTTTGGTTCAAAGCGTATTGCCGCCGTCGGAGCGAGCTTGATGACAACTGGTCTTTTCCTAATGGGAGAGGCACATCAGATTCTTCAATTGTTCATCGGTCTATTTGTAATGGGCTTTGGATATGTAATGTTAGATATCACGGTCAATACCCAGGCGGTTGCCGTTGAGAAGATTTTAAACAAGCGATGGATGTCGACCTTCCATGGCACCTGGAGCGTTGGTTCGTTCGTGGTGACAGTAACCGGCGGATTAGTCGCACACTTAATAACTCCGCAATCTGAATTAATGATTGTCGCGGTTATCGCATTCATACTCTTTATTCCTGGGGTCTACTTCTTACTTAACGGGTCTGAGGATGGACATAGAGGTGAGGACGGAGAATCAGAAGGGAAGTTGTCCTTCTTCAATAAGCAATCATTGCCACTTTGGGCGATTGGCTTTGGCTTATTGGGTTGCTTGCTTCCAGAGGGAGCTGCAAGCGATTGGGGCGGTGTGCTTCTTCACGATCACATGGGAGTTGGTAAGGGTGCCGATGCAATTGCCTTTGCAACATTCGCACTCGCAATGATCACAAGTAGATTCCTGGGAGATCACTGGCTCACGAAGTACGGCCCGCGTCGTACTGTAAAAGTTGGCGGCTACTTTGCGGGAATCACCTTCGGACTAGCAATCGCAATCGCCGTGCCACTATCCGCTCAC
>CAIZHC010000298.1 GCA_903932705.1 uncultured Actinomycetes bacterium
CAGAGCCATGAGAGTTCGGCTACTTTGAAATCAGTTGCCTTGTAATCACGATAGTTACGCACCGGATCGATAGACCAAGTTATGCAACCTTTGATTCCAAAACCAACGGTGTGTGCTGGGAGTTCATACTCATTAATGATCTCGGTAATGCGATCGAGCGCTTGATAGTTCAATGCCTCGGCCTTTCCAAGAGCTTCTTCAGTACAGACCTTATCCATTGCGCGCACACCAGCCATTGCTAGTGGGTTTGCGTTGAATGTACCGAAGTGATGGAAGCGACCATCAGCAACGGCATCCATAATCTCTTTCTTTCCACCAAATGCAGCCAATGGCAATCCGCCACCAATTGATTTAGCAAGACAGATGAGATCTGGCTTTACGCCGATGCGAGCTGCTGCACCTTTAGGTCCCGCGGTCAAACCAGTTTTCACTTCGTCGAAGATCAAAACAATGTTGTACTGATCGCAAAGCGCGCGAACTGCAGCAAGGTATCCCTCATCTGGCAGAACGATTGCAAGATTCTCGAGCACCGGTTCCATAATCAAACAAGCGATGGTCTTGGCGTGCTCCTTGAATACTCGCTCAAGTGCAACGAGATTGTTAAATGGAACAACGTAGATCTCGCCGGCAAGTGTTCCTGCTGGAATAACTGGAATTGGGTTATCAGCCGGGCCCGCCAACTTGAGGTCAGGCTTTGCGGAAACAGTAAGTGGGTCATAGCTACCGTGGTAACCACCCTCAATCTTTACCAATCCATCTTTTCCAGAGTAAGCCTTCGCCAGGCGAACGGCATACATGGTGGCCTCAGTGCCAGAGTTAGCGAAACGAATTTGATCTACGCCAAAGCGCTTACAGATTCGCTCTGCACCATCTCTAGAGATTGGTGA
This sequence comes from uncultured Actinomycetes bacterium, assembly GCA_903932705.1. Classification (GTDB taxonomy): domain Bacteria; phylum Actinomycetota; class Actinomycetes; order Nanopelagicales; family Nanopelagicaceae; genus PALSA-747. Next base: position 888 of record CAIZHC010000298.1, read on the forward strand.
AGGTGTGACGAATAGTGTTCCGGTCTCAAGCGCCTTCTTGGTCTCAGCAACTACCTCAGGGTTGAGGTGGCCAGCCAACATTGCGCCGAATCCCATTGAAAGGTCTAAGAGCTGGCGACCATCAACATCGGTCATCCAAGCGCCCTTAGCGCTCACGATGGAGAGTGGATATGGATCCCAGTGTTGGAAACTAGATGGAACGCCTAATGGCATGGAGCCCAAGGCGAGATCAAACTCAATGCGCGAGGCAAAAGAGGACTTTCCAAATCGTTCCCATTCAGCAGCGAGCAGTGATTCGACTCGGCTTACATCGACGGGGCGTGGATTCTTACTTAACTTTCTAAAGGTTTGTGGCTCTAGTGTTGAAGTCATTTACGAACGTTGTGTGCATCGAGGACTCTTGGCTGGTGCCAAGACACGATGACAGTCTCCCTTATGGTTTTCGCTCCCCTTGATAATCGCAAGTATTAGTTAGATGCAAATGCATCGCCCAAGTGACTTACGCCTCAAAAAGTGCTGACGCCAAGGTAGCAGATAGCCACCTGAAATTCACCTCTGGCAGGGTTTTCATGGCGCGCCTTGGACTTTTTTACAATAAAGTTCAACCTTACGCGGAAAAAACGCACTTATGTGGAAGGTTTTACATGTCATCATCAGAAAATATAAAGGGCTCAAAGAAGCATCATTGGCAACCAGGCGATGAAGGTCTAGATCCCAATCGTTGGTACGCCCTCGTTGTAATTGCTATCGCATCTCTAATGATTGTTCTCGACGCATCAATCATCAACCTTGCACTTCCAAAGGCACAAGTTGCATTGCACATCTCTAATGCAAGTCGCCAATGGGTTGTCACTGCTTATTCACTCGCATTCGGTTCACTTCTACTTCTTGGTGGACGTATCGCTGACTATGTTGGACGTAAGAAAGTTTTCATCATCGGCCTTATCGGTTTCGCTGCAGCCTCTGCACTCGGTGGCTTTGCAACTAACCAGGGGTTGCTCTTTGCGGCTCGCGGATTACAAGGCGCCTTTGCTGCGCTGCTCGCACCTGCAGCACTCGCCCTTATCAATGTAACTTTCACAGTTCCAAAAGAGCGTGCGCGTGCATTCGGTGTATATGGCGCAATCTCAGGTGGAGGAGCAGCTATCGGTTTGATCGCCGGCGGCGCACTCACCGAATACGCCAACTGGCGTTGGTGCTTATTTGTAAATGTACCGATTGCAATGATCGCTGTATTCCTAGCGCTTCCTAATCTGCATGAATCTAAGTCAACTGGTGAGCACACCTACGACATCCCTGGTGCTTTCACTGTAACCCTTGGATTAATCAGCCTGGTATATGGTTTTAGCCAAGCGGCTAGCCACGGCTGGGCCAATATCCACACCTACCCATTCTTCGTCATTGCAGCAGTACTTCTCGCTGCTTTCATCGGGGTCGAGATGCAGGTTGGAAATCCATTGCTTCCACTTCGCGTACTCAATGAGCGTAACCGCGGTGGTTCTTACCTCGCCTCACTCTTGACCGGAACCGGACTCTTCGCGATGTTCTTGTTCCTCTCTATCTACATGCAGAACTTCCTGCATTACTCACCACTTCGCTCTGGCTTTGCCTTCTTGCCATTCAGCGGCGGAGTAATCATCGGAGCTGGAATTGCCTCTCAGCTACTTCCTAAATTTGGACCTCGTCCTCTGATGGTCGGTGGCCTAATTGTTGGTGCTGGTGGACTCTGGTTGCTCTCAGGCATTACTCCAACTACCGAATATGCCACTGGAATCTTGCCTGCAATGGTGATCATGTCTCTTGGTCTTGCCTTTGTCTTCATCCCAAGCGCGAGTACCGGTCTGCACGATGCGGGATCACATGACGCCGGTGTTGCTGGTGCAATGCTCAACACAAGCCAACAAGTCGGTGGATCTCTCGGTGCCGCTCTTCTCAACACTGTTGCGATTTCTTCAACCGCGGCTTATGTGAAGGGTCATACATCCCTCGGTGCGAAAGCTCCTATCTTCGGAGCTGTCCATGGATTTAGCACCACCTTCAAGTTCGGTGCTGGCTTCCTGATTGCTGCGGCAATTGTCTCTGCCGTAATGATCAATGTTGGCAAAGACTCACTCGTAGAACATGAAGGCGGAGCCGCCCTTTAATTTCGGGTTGTAGCCTCCACCTTGTTGCAATAGGCTAGTAGTTGCGAATGATTTGCAACTACTAGCCTAGAACGACCTGAAAGGTACCGATGAACGCTCCTGTAACTACAAAGCGGACGAAGAACCCCTTCGCCAGCCTCTCAGGAGATGAACGACGCCGTCTTACCGCCATGTTCGGAGTTATCTTCTTCCTGCTTATCGGCGGGGCACTTCTCATGACCTTTGCAACCTCGGGTCACTACAAACTCGCAGATGGAACTATGTTCGGCTGGGGTACCGGCTTTCTCGCTCTCACTCTGGGAATGCGCCACGCTTTTGATGCCGATCACATCTCAGCAATAGATAACACCACTAGAAAATTAATGGCAGAAGGCCAGCGTCCGATGGGTGTGGGATTCTTCTTCTCACTTGGCCACTCCTCCGTCGTCACAGCCCTGGCAATTATTCTTAACTTTGGTATCAAATCACTTGGCGTCGAAGTGAAGAATCAAAACTCCAAGCTCCATCACTACACCGGACTTATCGGAACCTCGGTGAGTGGTGCCTTCCTTGTTTTGATCGCTCTACTCAACCTCATGGTTCTCGTCTCTGTTCTCAAGGTCTTCGTTGCAATGCGCAAGGGCACATATAACGAGACAGAGCTTGAGAAACATTTAGATTCTCGCGGCTTCATGATGCGCTTCTTCGGTCCAATTGCACGCCGCATTGATAAGAGTTGGAAGATGTATCCGCTCGGTATTCTTTTCGGATTAGGTTTTGATACCGCAACCGAAGTTGCCCTTCTCGTACTTGCAGGCTCTTCAGTCGTAGCAGGACTTCCATGGTGGGCAATCTTGTCATTGCCAATGTTGTTTGCAGGAGGCATGAGCCTTCTCGACACTATCGATGGATCCTTCATGAACTTTGCATATGGGTGGGCATTCTCTAAGCCAGTCCGCAAGGTTTACTACAACATTGTCATTACTGGGCTCTCAGTGATTGTTGCCCTGTTTATTGGTGGCCTTGAAGTTGCTCAAGTTACTGCCCAACAACTCAATCTCACCGGTGGTTTCTGGAATTACGCACTCGCATTTAATATCAACAAGGCCGGTTTCATCATCGTACTTATGTTTGTTGCGGTATGGGGTCTAGCACTTTCAATCTGGCGTTTCGGTAAGGTCGAAAATCGTTGGCATGATCATGCACACAGAGCGCAGGCAGAACGCGGAGAGAACGAGAATCACGCAGCTGCCGGAATTGAACTCGGTCCAATTACTGAAGGATTCAAGATTATTTAATTTAGAATGTTAAAAGGCCCGCATCAATCGATGCGGGCCTTTTCTATAACAATTGCTTAGCGCTCTACTGTTCCAGCAATGAACTCTTCGACGCGAGAATGAGCGATCTCATCGGTGTATTGAACTGGTGGGGACTTCATGAAGTAGCTTGAAGGTGAGAGCAAAGGTCCACCGATTCCACGATCAAGAGCGATCTTCGCGCAACGAAGTGCGTCGATGATTACACCTGCTGAGTTTGGTGAATCCCATACTTCGAGCTTGTATTCGAGGTTAAGAGGAACGTCACCGAAGGCACGGCCTTCAAGGCGAACATAGGCCCACTTGCGATCATCAAGCCATGGAATGTAATCAGAAGGTCCGATGTGAACATTCTTTGCGCCCATGTCGTGATCGAGTTGTGAAGTCACTGATTGAGTCTTTGAAATCTTCTTTGACTCCAGGCGATCGCGCTCCAACATGTTCTTGAAGTCCATGTTTCCACCAACGTTAAGTTGGTAAGTACGATCTAGGTGAACACCACGATCTTGGAACAACTTAGCCATGATGCGGTGTGTGATTGTGGCACCGACCTGTGACTTGATGTCATCTCCAACGATTGGCAATCCAGCCTTTGTAAACTTATCTGCCCAGACTGGGTCTGATGCGATAAAGACAGGAAGGGCGTTAACGAAAGCTACGCCTGCATCAATTGCGCATTGTGCGTAGTACTTAGCTGCCTCTTCGGAACCAACTGGGAGGTAGCAGATCAAGACATCGACCTTGCGCTCTTTAAGCGTTGCGACGATATCAACTGGTGTCTCTGTTGATTCAACGATGGTCTCGCGGTAATAGCGACCAAGTCCATCAAGGGTATGTCCACGTTGTACGACGACGCCGGTCTGGGCTACATCGCAGAACTTAATTGTGTTGTTCTCAGAAGCCCACATTGCATCAGCCATGTCGAGCCCAACCTTCTTGGCATCAACATCAAATGCAGCAACGAAATTCACGTCGCGGACATGGTAACCACCAAGGACTGCGTGCATAAGGCCAGGGATTTCGACATCTGCTGCCGCATCCTTGTAATAGGTCACGCCTTGGATGAGCGAGTTTGCGCAGTTTCCTACGCCAATAATCGCTACGCGGATCTCTTTACTTTCGGTCACGAGGACTTCCTTTCGGTATTGATCATTTCTTGTAACCAAGCGATCTCTCGCTCGGCAGATTCCAATGAGTGACGACGCCACTCAACTAAATATCGGTCGATTCCTTCGGGTGACTTATCAAGTTCGCTGCGCAGGATTTTCGCCTTCTCGGCTAACTTGTCATGACGACCTTCGAGGATTTGGAGTCGATTGCGTTGTGGCGTTGGGCCAAAGAATGCAAAGCGAACTTCAAAGCTCTCATCTTCCCAACTATCCGGTTCGCTACTTGATGAGATTGCATCAAAGCGAGCGCGACCTAAGTCGGTAATTGCATAAACGATTCGGGAGCGGCGGCTTCCACCGACCTCTTCTGAAACGCTCTCCTGAATTACCCCGGCCTCCAACATGCGATGAAGTTGTGGGTAGAGAACAGAGAATGAGAGGGCGCGAAATGGGCCATAAATGGCGGTCATACGCTTGCGAAGCTCATACCCATGAAGTGGACCCTGGCTGAGGACACCCAGAAGGGCGAACTCAAGGGATTCACTACGTGAGCGCACCTTTGGACTCCAACTCTTTACTCTCAGAAGATGTAACGATTCAATCTATCGATTCGATATAACGAGACGTAACCTATCGAGTCGATACAAAATTGTCCACTGCAAACCGCCCGGCTGAAGTACCCTCGGGGCGTGACTTTGATCATTCCAACCAAGTTCTGGGAGTACGTAGTAGCCACCACGCTCATTATCTGGGCGCCAGGGCCAAGCGTGCTCTTCACCATCGCCAGAGCTATCGCCTGGGGCCGCACCGTCGCTCTGGCGACTGTGGTTGGCAATGTCTTAGGCGAGTTCGTGATCTCCATTGTGGTGGCCGTGGGCCTGGGTCCTGTGCTTCAGCGGTACCACTTGGCCTTTATCGGGGTCCAATGGTTGGGTGCTTTCTATTTGGTCTACCTGGGTATCGACGCCCTCCGACATGTAAAAGAGCATGCCGAATCTATGACCGATATTTCTGCAGGCAAACCTTCTATCGGAAAGACCATTCGTGAAGGTTTCATGGTTGGCGTCTTAAATCCCAAAACCTTGGTCTTCTTTGCTGCCATCCTCCCCCAGTTTGTGGATCGCCCTAAAGGACATCTGGTCTCCCAACTGTTGCTACTTGGTGCAATCTTCTGCTTGATCGCACTTATTTCTGACGGATCCTGGGGGTTCATCGCAGCCACAATCCGCGGATGGCTCTCTTCAACTCCAAGACGCCTAGAGAGACTTCGCTTCGGCGGTGGTCTGGTCATGGTGGGACTTGGAATTTTTACCTTCATTAACTCAGTACTTCACTCTTAACTTTTCTCGTGGCAAAGAGTGCGACTGTCACCTCTTTAGTACAGACTTCACCTACAAATAATTGATTCCGAGAAAAGTAGGTCATCATGGGCGAACCACGCGCCGCTATTAGTCCAAGCCACCTTACATATGCATGGGGGGATTGCCACCGCTGTTTGTGGCTTCAATACAACCACTCTGTCGCAGCCCCAATTCAGATGCCTTTGATCGGTGATTTAGCCGATATGCAAGAGCGGTACTTTATCGGCGCCAAAACTTCAGATATGCACCCTGACCTTCCAGAAGGTCGCGTCCACTCACATGGTGGTTGGGTTGCCTCAAAGAATATTGTTGTTGATGGGGTCGATTCAGGACTCTTCATTCGTGGCAAGTATGACTTGCTCCTTGAATTTGCGGATGGAACTTTGGCATTATCGACTGCAAATTGCAGAAGAAGGATTACGACAAGAGCACTTTCTATGCCCCACAGCTTGAGGCTTATGCCTTTAGCCTGGAGAACCCACAGAAAGATGAGGCAAAGAAGATTTCTTTGATTGGTCTCTACACCTGGTCTCTCGATCGCGCCTCAGGCAACCTAACAACTGGCTTTGGCTACCGCGTTAATAGCTCATGGTTTCCTGCAGAGCGCAATCCCATTGCACTTCAAGAGCGTTTATCTGATTTGGTTCGCATGGTCCAGGGTGAATGTCCACCCTCAAAAGATGGTTGCTCAGTCTGTGATTACGTATCTTCCAGAAGGGAAGTATTAGGGAACGGTTAGTTCTCTTCTTGCTTCTTCAACTCTGCCGCAATCGCGTTCTTTGCATCTGAAGCGTATGTATCCACATAGACCTGGCCGGAGATCTTTTGAATTCCTTGCATGATCTCATCGGTGACCTGACGCAAAAGGGTTAGGTCGCTGGAATCGCCATTGAAATACATAGGCTCTCCAAAGACCATCTCCACACGACGAACCTTTGGAACTACTTGACCCGTTGGTTGAATTTCAGCGGTGTTAAACATTGCGACAGGAACTACTGGAGCTCCTGAATCAATTGCCATGCGCGCGATACCGGTGCGTCCTTTGTAGAGACGACCATCAGGCGAGCGCGTACCCTCTGGATAAATTCCGATGCAATTACCTTCTTCAAGAAGTTTAAGTCCGGTACGAATTGCGGCTTCGCTACGTCGTCCACCTGAACGATCGACTGGAACTTGGCCCAGCGCTTGGAAGGTAATTTTCTTGATGAAACCTTTGATGCCGGGTGATGTGAAATATTCACTCTTGGCCATAAAGGTTACTTTGCGTGGAACGACAAGTGGCATGAAGACCGAGTCACTAAAGGAGAGGTGATTCGAGGCAACGATGACTGGACCAAGGTTGGGGACATGACGTAAGCCAGTTACCTTCGGACGAAAGAGCACCATGAGGATCGGGGTCAGAAATGACTTCAAGAATGTATATGCCATGCCTTACTGCCCTCCCTGATTCTCTTCGCGACGCCACTTAAAACGTCAGGGGTCTAATTTAGGGGTTAAAGGCCACTCTGTGACACCATCTGAGCGTGAGCAATATTGCAAACTCGGAGAGTTTTTACCTTTCTGGGCCTTCTGGCGGGAAAACAGGGGTTTTGATACTCCATGGCTTCACCGGCTCCCCTGCCTCCGTGCTCCCATGGGCGGAAGGGATACATGAAGCTGGCTTCACCGTGAGTGTGCCGCGTATCGCCGGTCACGGAACTAAGTGGCAGGATCTCAATGAGAGCACTTGGCAGGACTGGTATGACTCAGTTGAATCCGCCTTTCTCACCTTATCTGCGAGTTGTGACCGGGTCTTTGTAGCCGGGTTTTCAGTCGGTGGCGCGCTCGCACTCAAATTAGCTCAGGTTCGCGGCAGTGAAATCGAAGGACTGCTTCTTCTCAATCCCTCAATTTACGATGATCGAAAATTCTTTAAAATCCTTCCCCTCCTCAAGCGCCTCTTATCTTCGGTCAAAGGTGGACCAAGTGATGTTGCTAAGCCTGGAGCTCCTATTCACGGGTATTCCCGCCTTCCGCTCAAGGCTTTGGATTCATTGCGCTCACTCTGGAAGATTGTTGAGCGAGATCTCTATTTAGTAGACCTTCCCATTCTTATTGGTTACTCCATCAATGATCACGTGGTCAATCCAAGTTGCAGCCACACAATTATCGACAACGTCTCCTCCCCCAGCATCCGGGAAATTATCTTTGAGCGCTCGTTCCACAATGTCTCACTCGATTACGAAGTTGAGGATTTAATTGCTGAGAGCGTTGAATATCTACAGGATGTATTGAGCGGTGAGTTTGAAGCTGCAAATCAGAGCGATGAAGATCAACTCATTGATGCGGAATTTGAATCCATCGTTTCGCAACTTTCATTAGATGAATCGGCGCCAACAACATACCTCGATGAGTTAGATCGGATGGAAGATGAACACTTCGAACATCCAAATCCAAAGTTGCCTGAAGTTGATCAATCAGCACGTATCGCGCTCGCCTGTTTAATCGGCGGCCCGGCCTACTTGCTTCTCGAATACACCACAGGATTCTCATTCTTTGGAACCGGACCATGGCCAGGTGTCTTACTCTTTATTGGTGGCGTGGTCGCCTCGATTATTCGCTTATCTCGAAATGAAGATGACTTTGATGATGGAGCGGAAGTTTAAGAGTTAACGTCTAGCCAAATCAGCAACGCCAACTAGTCCTGCATCATTTCCAAGCTCTGCAACCAATACCTTTGGAGCGGGGTGCTTTCCGTTAAAAGGCATATATTTCTCAATGGCGGCGCGCGTTGGTGTCATCAATAAATCACCAGCATCAATCACTCCACCACCGATAACAACGCATGCTGGGTCAACAATCACGCAGATTGATGCGATTCCTGCACCTAACCAATCACCAGTTGTGTTGAAGGCTTCAACTGCAAGTGGATCACCTTCGCGGGCGGCATCAGTAATGTGATTTCCTTTTATTCCTTCAATGGTGCCATCACCGCGCGCCAGCAATGCAACAGCGCGAGAGGGTTCTTTTTCAATTGCCTCCAAGAGATGGCGGTGTAGCGCGGTTCCCGATGCATATTGTTCGAAACATCCCAGTGAGCCGCATCCACATTTATGACCGCCGGGAACTAATCGCATATGTCCGAACTCTGCAGCAACTCCAAATGCTCCGCGATAGAGCGCTCCATTATTTACAAGTCCGCCACCAATTCCAGTACCGACGGTGACCATCATCAATTCACTTTCACCACGGCCCGCTCCATAAATTGCTTCACCCCACGCGGCGGCATTTGCATCATTTTCAATAACGATCGGAAGGTTGATCTCGCGGGAAATTTCTAGTTGGAGATTTACGCCATTCCAATCGGCGATATTCGGAGTGGCGAGCATGGTCTGACGATCTGAAGAGACGAATCCAGCGGCTGAAATTCCGACTGAGGTTGCGGGAAATTGGGAGAGCAATTCTTGAGCGACACCGATTATGGTTTGGGTCAGCGCGCTTCCGCCAGCTTTCGGGGTGTCTTCGCGGTGAGTGGTCAGAATATTTCCCGCAGAATCCACAACGCCACCGAGGACCTTGGTTCCCCCGATATCAATGCCGATGCTCAAATTTTCCACTTGCGAAGATTACCTTGCCCTAGCCCATGAAAGTTCGGCTCTTTCCCACTAGCGTTCTCGCATGATTGAGACCTACCTGCCGGCACTGGCGCCGCACCCGACCTCAGGGAACATCACCAGCATCATCACCGATCGAGTGGCCAAGGAGCCAGGACGCGTCCTACTCTCCCGCCCACTTGGAAATGGCTGGCAGCCAGTAAC
>CAIZHC010000299.1 GCA_903932705.1 uncultured Actinomycetes bacterium
AATGAGCTCATCACGTGTCGCGACAGTCAAGAGAACAACTAAAGAGTCAGATGTTTTAGTTGAGTTGAATCTCGATGGAAGCGGCCTTATTGATATCCAAACAGGAGTTCCATTCTTTGAGCACATGCTCTCGCAATTGGGTAAGCATGCCGGTTTCGATCTCACGGTTCGCACCACCGGTGATGTTGATGTTGACTCTCACCACACCGTTGAAGATACCTCTCTCGCCTTTGGGCAAGCGCTGCGTGAAGCGCTTGGTGACAAAGCTGGCACTCGTCGCTTCGGCGATGCAGTTGTTCCCCTCGATGAAGTTCTAGTGCAAGCAGCAGTTGATCTTTCTGGACGCCCTTATCTCGTCCACCGTCAACCTGAAATTGTTGAACTCATCGGAACTTTTGATACGACTCTAGGAAAACATATCTGGGAATCCATTGTTGCCGAGGCGCGCATTGCACTTCATATTCGTGTTCTTGAAGGTCGCAATGCGCATCATGTCTTTGAAGCTCAGTTCAAAGCGGTTGCTCGCGCCCTTCGCGATGCGGTGGCCATTGATGGACGCACAACTGGCATTCCATCTACAAAGGGCACTCTTTGATAGCGATTTTGGATTATGGCTCTGGCAACCTCCGCTCGGCGCAGCGAGCTTTTGAGTTAAGCGGGCACGAAACTCTCGTTACTTCCGATCCGACTATCTGCTTAGAGAGTGATGGGTTAGTCGTACCTGGCGTTGGTGCATATGGCGCTTGCATGGATCAACTAATTGCTGCTGGTGGCCAAGAGATCATCAATCAACGCGTCGCGATGGAGAGGCCTCTCATCGGAATTTGTGTTGGCATGCAGATTCTCTTTGAAGGTGGAAGCGAGAAGGGTGGCCATAAAGGCTTAGGTGTATTTAATGGCGAGGTGAGCCAAATTGATGCTCCTATCCTGCCTCATATCGGTTGGAATAGTGTTTCTGCAGATTCCAACTCAACTATCTTGCGCGGATTGGATGGTGAGTTGTTCTACTTCGTACATTCTTATGCGGCGAAAGATGCAGTTACCGATAGCGCTAATAGTTACTGTAACTATGGCGAGGATTTTTTAGCAGCAGTTGAACGCGGATATGTAAGCGCCGTGCAATTTCATCCAGAGAAAAGTGGCGCGGTAGGTGCCAAGCTCATCGCAAATTGGGTAGGGACGCTATGAATCAGAAGCTTGAACTCTTGCCAGCAATTGATGTCAAGGATGGATTAGCAGTTCGTTTGGTGCAAGGTGAACTTTCTGCGACGAGTAAATATGGAAACCCTCTTGAAGTTGCGGCAGAATTTGTAGCAGCTGGCGCTGAGTGGATTCACCTCGTTGATCTTGATGCCGCTTTTGGCTTGGGAAGCAACGCGGAACTTCTAGAAAGCGTTATTAAATCAGTTGACCTCAAGGTCGAGTTGTCTGGTGGTATCAGAGATGATCAATCTCTACGTCGCGCTCTAGCCACAGGATGTACTCGCGTGAATTTAGGAACTGCAGCCCTTGAAAATCCCGAATGGACCGCCAAAGTAATTTCTGAATTTGGAGATCGCATTGCAGTAGGACTCGATGTTCGCGGACATACCCTGGCTGCTCGAGGATGGACGAGTGAAGGTGGAGATCTCTTTGAAACTTTAGAGCGACTGGATCGCGATGGTTGCTCTCGCTACATCGTTACCGATGTTGCAAAAGATGGAACGCTCAAAGGTCCCAACTTGGAATTACTTCGCGAAGTCTGCGCTGCAACAAGTAAACCGGTTGTTGCCAGCGGTGGGGTGTCGAGCTTGGATGATTTGATCGCCATTCGTGCCCTCACTGAGATTGGTGTTGAAGGAGCGATTGTTGGCAAGGCACTTTATGCCGGAGCTTTTACACTTCCAGAGGCGCTAGAGGTGGCAGGTCGATGACACTCGCTAAGAGAGTTATTCCATGTCTGGATGTGGCCGCAGGCCGAGTCGTTAAGGGAGTTAATTTCCAAAATCTCATTGATGCAGGAGATCCTGTTGAACTTGCCAAGCTTTACGGGGAAGCCGGCGCTGACGAACTTACCTTTTTAGATATCTCTGCTTCTGTTGAGGAGCGCTCAACAACTTTAGAGATGGTTTCACGCACAGCAGAGCAAGTGTTCATACCTCTCACCGTCGGTGGCGGTATTAGGGAAGCGGCGGATGTCGACCGTCTCTTGCGAGCCGGCGCAGATAAGGTGGGAGTCAATACCGCAGCAATTTTGCGACCCACTTTGATTAATGAAATCGCCGATCGCTTTGGTAACCAAGTCTTAGTTCTCTCTGTTGACGCGAGGCGTGGACCAACTCCCTCCGGCTTCGAAGTAACCACACATGGTGGGCGAACGGGGACGGGTTTAGATGCTTATTCTTGGATTGAAGAGGCAACGGAACGTGGAGTAGGGGAAATTCTTCTTAACTCGATGGATGCCGACGGAACTCGTTCTGGCTATGACCTTGAAATGATCCGAGGGGTTCGCGAGATAACT
>CAIZHC010000300.1 GCA_903932705.1 uncultured Actinomycetes bacterium
ATAAAACAAAATGGCCAAGAGAGTGAGAATTGTCGCCAAGACTGTAGTAAATATCAGGAATATCAAGAGCGAGATAATTGTGATGACAAGCGAGAAAGCGACAGCTTGTTGCTCGTTTATCTCACCGCTCACCAAGGGGCGTTTGCTGGTGCGTTTCATGAGGCGATCAGATTCAACTTCGATCACCATGTTAAAAGCATTTGAGGCACCGGCGGCCAAAGTCCCGCCAATTAAAGTTGCAATCGTTACGCCAAGGGGTGGGAACTTATGAGCATGATTCTGGGCATAGGTCGCCATAAAGAGAGCAGGCAGAGTGGTGACTAGTAGAAGTTCCACCACCCGCAATTTCATTAGTGCCACATAGGCGCCTACATGGCTCATATCTAGATTGTAACCATCTATGGCTTACTTCTGTGGCTTGGCAATTGTGCCCAACATCTGGTCGATTGTTACGCGGGCGGCTTGACGTGCACTTTCTAGGTTACGTATGTGATTCGCCACAATTGCGAATACATATTGATTCGCGCCTACCGTAACAAAACCGGCCAAACTTATGGTGTTATCAATCCACCCCGTCTTGGCGTGAACCAGTCCTACAGCCGATGGGGCGTCATGTACGAATCTATGTATGAGGGTCCCAGTTCTTCCTGAGGTTGGAAGTCCATCAATTATCGCCTGATATTTACTATTTCCTCGCACTGCCAGGAGGAGCTCCACTACCTGGCGAGCTGAAACCCGATTCTGATGTGAGAGACCATTGCCATCATAAATGTGAATCCCTTTTGGAGAAATTCCCAGATCAGTCAACGTTTTTGAAAACGCTGCCTGCAAACCGACGTCATCTGTTGTGAATCCCATCGCTCTAGCTGCTGTCCGTGCCAAGCGATCGGCTAGGGCATTATCGCTATAGAGCAATGTGAACTCCACAATTGAACTCAAGGGTGGGGATTGAATAGAAGCCAACTCTTCAGTTGCATCACTCAGATTATTTACTTTTACGGGGGTTATCTTCAAATAACCCGCAAAATATCTTTGAAGTGCTTGAATATCCAAGGCGTAGATATCTTTGTATTCCAAGGTGATGCTCTTAACTTCTGGATGCAATTCCACAATTGAGTTGAAGAGACTTGGAGAGAATGCTCGATTGTTCTGCTCCTCTTCAGAAAGGTCTGTGGTGAGCCATGGGTCATCACTACCCGCTAATAGATAAGTATCGCTTTTATTTGTTGCACTAAGCGTGGTCTTAAAGACCATATCTGGGTTAAAAGCGCTCAATGTCGTTGCCATTGAAAAAAGTTTCATGACAGATGCCGGTGCACGCTGCACATCTGGATCAAGAGAGAAGAGCGGTTGTTGACCCGTCGGGTCAACAAGCAAAATTCCAGGATTGGCAAGAGTTGGCGATGCGGCTAACTCAATGAATTGTTCGGGTACGGCTAAGGCTTGCGCCGGTGAAGTTGATGCAATGAGAGAAGAAATTAAAAGCACACATATCGCCATCGATTGATAGCTGCTTCTGGTGAGTGCTCTTCGCATGGGCAGATTATGCCTCTTCAATAAGAGAATGGTTTAAGGTGACCGTATGAGCGCGGAAATTGGTCCAGGTGAGTTCTTTCCGGTCGTCGGGGTTGGTCCACACGAAAAACCTTGGCCACAGGATGATCGCCTCGATCCTGATCTCCTTGAAAACGGAGATCGTCGCAATGTCCTAGATCACTACCGATATTGGAAGGTAGAAGCGATAGTCGCCGATCTTGATACCAAACGACATCCACTTCAAATTGCAATTGAAAATTGGCAACACGATTTAAATATCGGCTCTGTGGTGCGGACCGCAAATGCATTTAATGTCTCGTATGTTCATATTGTTGGTAAGCGAGATTGGAATCGCCGCGGCGCGATGGTCACAGATAAATATCTGCATGTAGTCCATCACCCAACCGTCGCTGACTTTGCCGCTTGGTGTGCGGAGCAGAGCGTTCCAATCATCGGGATAGATAATCTTTCGGTTTCACAGCAGATGGAGAACTATCCGCTCCCAGAGAAATGCGTGCTCTTCTTTGGACAAGAGGGTGCTGGCATGTCCGATGAAGCTGTTGGGATTTGCCAGGTAGTTCTTGCGATCCAGCAGTATGGCTCAACGCGCTCCATGAACGCATCTGCAGCCGGCGCAATCGCAATGTATGCCTGGGCTATGCAACATCTCAACCCAAAGCTTTAATTAATCCTCAATCACCTCTGTTATAGAAGTGAGGCGGCGCTCAATCTCATCTGCTTCGTCCAGGCGACCAAGATCTCGCAACACTCCAGCGATATGGCGTTCAATCTCGACGATAAAGTCGAAATCTTTCCATTCGCTCTCCGTTGCAATCTCAAGAACGCGCTCCAAGGTATCGAGGCCATCTTGCTCGAGTCCAGTCATGATTTGAGCCTTACCGAGTTCAAGAAGAGAGTAAGTCTCGCGGCGATGGTCATGGGCAGTTACGAATACATCAAGAGATTTTTGAGCAGCGATTAACGCCTCCTCGCCCAAGCCGAGTTCAATCAAAGCGTGAGCAATCTTCTGATCACAACGAGCGACGTTGATTACTTCCTTCAGGCTCTTAAAGAGCGCACGTGCCTCACGGAATGCAGCGAGAGATAACTCGTGCTGACCAAGCTCGCGATGAGCACAACCAATGAGGTGAAGATCATTTGCAGCGCCAGAGTCATTTCCATCAACTAGATGCTCTTGAACGCATTCGCGCATGCACTCGATGGTCTTCTCAAAATCTTTAGCGCCGAAACACCATTCTCCTAGTGTGCAAGCAAGATCAATTGCTAATGGGGACTTTGATTCGCGAAGTAGATCGACAGCTTTACTCATTGCTGATGCCGCTTCAGAGTTACGCTTCAATTGATTGAGGTTGTAACCAATTGCGGAGTAAGCCTGAGCTAAACCATCTGCCGGTGCTACCGCGCCTAACTCGGTATAAATGTCGCGAGCGGTCTCAGCAAGTGCGAGCGCTTCGTCATATTGGCCACGAGCGTAGATTCGAGCGCTCAATTCATAATAAGTATTAGCACGCTCTAGACCAGTTGTCTCCGGGATTCTCTCCCACAACATTTCCTCGGTAACAATATCTTCCAAGCCGTTGTCATCGTCGTCGCTCAAGGTTGTTCCCCCTGTGTGCCTATGGACACTCGTTTCCCCCCAACCCCCTACGCCGGAGGAGGGTTCGCTGTAGTGCTTGCCTTACACTAGCAACTGAGCGCATAACCGTGCAGCGCAACGCAGAATGAATTTCGCAGAGCGCCGACTCTTCCCAGAGTCCGTTATGAGTAGATTGGAGCAATTCTTGATGAAATCCCAGCGTTGGGTGCCGAAGTGGATCGGTCGGGTCACCTTTCTAGTTGGACTCTTCGACATACTTGCAAACGTTTCGCGAAGATTCAGAGCTCCTGTTCATAAACTCAACAGCATCATCCCAGTCTTTCTTAACGGAACAGCTTTAGCGACCGCTATCTTCACAGGATTAATTTTGATGATTCTCGCGCGCGGTCTATCAAGGCGCAAGCGTCGCGCCTGGGTACTGGCCTTGGTAATCCTTGGAGTAAATCTCGCGACTGAATTATTTCGAACTAATCATCATCCGGTTCAAATCGCTCTCTCAATTGCTAGCATCATCATGCTCGCGGTATTTAATAAATCTTTCTACGCAAAATCTGATCCAAGCACCAAGTCCCAACCACTTATTGGATTTGGAATTGCAGTTGTCGTATTTTTTGTAGCGAGCATTGCGCTCCTAAAATTTCGAAGTCAAGATGAAATTATCGGATCTCCTTCATTTAAAAATATCTTCCTGTTTATTATTGAGGGATTCGTTGGGGTAACGGGACCAATTAAATTTACCTCCGAACGCGCGACCGATGTAACTGCCTTTACTCTCGGAACTTTCGGAGTTTTCATTGTGATTGTTCCGCTCTGGTTGTACTTCCGTCGAGTTAAACCGATTCCAACTATGAGCGATGAAGATATGCAGATTGTTCGTAAATTGATTAAACATGACCTCGAACAGGATTCATTAGGCTACTTTGCAACTCGGCGCGATAAAAGTGTCATCTGGGCTGGTAATAAGAAGGCGGGCATCGCCTATCGAGTACAAGGTGGGGTGATGCTTGCCAGCGGTGACCCATTTGGCGAGTACAGCTTGTGGCCCGAAGCGATAGCAGAATTTATACGAGTAGCTGAGGAGCACGCCTGGACACCTGCGGTTATGGGATGCAGTGACAGAGGCGGCGAGGTTTGGGTAGAGCACGCGGGGATGATTGCAATTGATATTGGCGATGAGGCAATTATTTCGGTGAAAGATTTCACCCTTGAGGGTCGGCCGATGGCAAATGTGCGCCAGATGGTCAATCGGATTAAACGCAAAGGTTACTCATGCACTACCCATCAGTGGTCTGAACTTGAAAACTCCACACGTGTAGAACTGCGAAAACTCGGACACGAATGGCGATATGGAGTTGCTGAGCGCGGTTTCTCAATGTCGATGGATCGCTTCGGTGACGATGAAGATCCAGATACTTATATAACTATCGCTTGGCTTGAGGGTGAGATTAAGGGACTTCTCTATTACGTTCCTTGGACTACTAATGCACTCTCTCTCGATCGCATGCAACGCGAACGCGGAACTGATGCCGGCGTAAATGAGTTAATGATTGCCGAAACCGTGGAGTGGGCAAGGACGAACGATAAGGCCTATGTATCACTGAATTTTGCTGCCTTCCGTTCACTCTTTGAGAGAGCCGACAAGATCAGCGCTGGACCAATCACTCGCGGAATGCGAAATCTGATTCGTTTCTCATCTAACTTCTTCCAGGTGGAATCGCTCTATCGCTTCAACGCAAAGTTTCAGCCAGGTTGGGAGACACGTTACGTGCTCTATCCAAGAGCATCTGACTTACCAAAAGTTGGGTGGGCTGCGCTTCGAGCCGAAAAATTTATCTCTGGATTTCGCTCTCGCTAGTTTTATTTATTTTATTTAGAGCTTTTTGCAGAGGGTGCCGGTTGAATAATCGGTGTCGCTAAATTATTAGCGCCACTTATCCATAAGAAACCGGTCGCGATAAATGGCTTCCACACCTTTATGTTATGACCACCTTTTGGAATTGGAATGTATTTAATCGGAATGAGGGGATTTGCACTCTGCATAAACTTTTGAGCAGAGCTATTTGCAAATCGATCTTTCACTGAAGCAATAATCATTATCTTGGTATTGCGTGGACCTTTAGTCAGATGACTAATGAGATCATATTTTGCGGTGAGGTAACTCTTTTCTCGCTTGGAAAGACCAACAGATAAAAGTGGTTTGAAATATCCGGCGAGCGATACGCCTTGTGAGTATTGCTCTTGATGAAGAACTGCAACTTCTGCCGCGCACCAACCGCCAGTTGAGTATCCAAATGAAGACCAGAGTCGATTATCAATTCCCATAAATGTCTGCATAAAACTCTTCATATCTTTGGTAACCCAGGTTTCAACGTGGGCACCAAAAGCAAAATCAAGACATTCAGTGTCGTGACCCGGCTGTACGTTAATTGCCGGAATGACCGCAATTGTTGGTGGAATCTTCCCGCTATTTTCTAGCTCTTCCATAGTGGTAATGCCATCGAGGGTACCTATCCATGTTTGTGGAACTCCAGGTGTGCCAGGAAATAGCTCAATGACCTGATAAGTATTACCAATTGAGTGCGCAGAGCTTTCTAGGGAGGCCGCAATCTTGGGAGAGGCAACTACATAAACCACATTGGCGATCCCAGAGGCTGCACCTTTAATTACCTTACGGAAAATAAGGCTCCCTCCACTTGTCTTCTTTGCGGAGAGAATTTCCTTAACGCTGATTTGAGCCAGATCCGAGGGGCTAAGAGCGATCTTTTGATACTGACCTTGAGCGCCGAATAAATCAGACCACGAAGAGTAGAACTCCCCAGAACGATTGATGGTGATTCCCATAGAGGTGAGAGCAAGTGCTTGGATGAGAAATATGGTGGAAAATCTTGCGGTAATTGTCTTCCAATTGTGTTTTGCAATCTTCTGCCAGAAGACAACTGTGAGCACTAAGGCACCTACGGTGAGAAACCAGAAGAAGATTTCGGTGGAGAGCGCTAAGAGTGGCAACATGGTTATTGCAGTTTACTGATTCTTAATTAATCAATCTCACGAGGTGGATCATTAGAATCATCGTAGGGTTCCTGTGGGGTGGAGAGTTTCCAGTACATGTAATAGATAAATACTCCAAAGAAAGGCCATTCCATTACATAGACCCAACTTAGGTGATTTCCACTGAGCGCCCGATTGAATTCCAGGACACCCATTAGCCCACAGAGCGGCAAGCCCCAGAGAATCCAGCGCCGCTTTGGATCCGGCTTTAACTCAGGAGCCTCTTGGTTACTCATCTTCTGCTTCCGATAGAAGTTGCTCATTAGCAAACCAATCTTTAGCTGCCAACACAATCCAGATGGTATCTATCAACATCCCCATTGCCCACATGATGGCCCCGCCTTGGTGCTGATCTGCCAGCCCCATCTGCATTGAGGTGGCCGCTGGAAGAGAATGAAGGATGCGATTTCCAGAGTAGAGAAAGAAACCCACCATGGTCTCTGGAAGCATCATGGCAAAAAGTGAGATAACTCGAAGAGAGTACGGAACAAAGAAGGGATGTGGGTTTCCCTCCATCACTGGGTAGTAATAGATGAAACCACCCAGAAGAAAAAGGATTAACTCAAGGCAATGTGCATTGGGATTGGTCATACCAAGGTTTGCCAAGGGAGAGAAGTGAGTGCCGATTAAGACCAGCAAAAATATTGCGAAGCCGACCTGGGGCTTAAAGAGTTGTCGAATGAAGAAGTTATGGCCGAGTGAACCAACCATGAATCGAATCCGTGGGTGTTTGGAGGCGAGCGCTACCGTGATTGGCGCACCCAGAACCAGCAGAGGGCTTATCAACATCATCAAGCCAATGTGCTGAATCATGTGGACCCAGAAGATTCTGATTGCGTAATGCGGAATGGGGCCGACTAAGAGGGCAAATGAGAGAGCCAGGCCAGAGAGAAAGGAGATTTGGCGGAAGATCGAGATGCTTCTTCTCGCGACTTTTTCGGTGAGATACCAGAAGGCAATACCGAGTAAGGAGCTTGCGAAAAAGAGATCCCAGATTGGACTGAGCCCCACTTTTATCTACCTTCCAATGGAGTATGAGTGCTATCACTCACGATTGCCCAACGTTTATATAAATTACTTG
>CAIZHC010000301.1 GCA_903932705.1 uncultured Actinomycetes bacterium
CACTTCGAGTGTGCACCGTGATGAGATTGTCCGGGCCGAACAACGCCTTCGCATCGAACAATTAGAACTTCGCGCCGTTGAAGAACTTGGCGTCGACGTTGACACGCTAGTCAACGAATATGGTCCGGATAAAGATGTACCAACTGTTGTTGAAGATGAAGAAGGTAACTTTGTTCCTGGAGATCTCATTCCTTATCGCCGCGATCAACAAGAGAAGCGCCTAGCTCAAGCAGAACGTGGTCTTGCAATGCTGGGAAAGATCAACCCACTTGCGCTTGAAGAGTACAACTCTCATGAAGAGCGATTGAAATATTTGGCCGAACAGTTGGAAGATCTCAAGAAGACAAAGAGAGATTTGCTAGACATCATTAAAGAAGTAGATGAGAAAGTCGTCGAAATCTTTAGCGAGGCTTACCATGACACAGCTCGCGAATTTGAGAAGATATTTGCTCGTTTATTCCCTGGTGGAGATGGAAAGTTAATACTTACCGATCCAGATAACATGATGACAACAGGTGTTGATGTGGAAGCACGTCCGCCAGGAAAGCGCGTGAAGCGACTCTCCTTGCTCTCTGGTGGAGAACGTTCTCTCGTTGCAGTAGCTATGTTGGTTGCTATCTTTAAAGCTCGCCCAAGTCCGTTCTATGTGATGGATGAGGTTGAAGCAGCGCTCGATGATACAAACCTCAGCCGCCTACTTGGAGTCTTTGAAGAGTTGCGTGAAAAATCTCAGCTCATCATCATTACTCACCAGAAGCGCACCATGGAAATTGCTGATGCACTCTATGGCGTAACGATGCGCGGTGATGGAGTTTCAGAAGTGATCTCTCAACGCCTGCGTGAATCTGAATCCGTTTAATCTAGCGATCCAAAGCCATGGCACTCTTTAGCAAAATCTTTGCCAAGCTTCGTATAGGTGGCGCATCAGATAGCGATTGGGATGAACTTCGCTCTTCACTTATCGAGTCTGATTTAGGCGCAAAGTTAAGTGATGAGATTGTTTCGGTAGCTCGCGCTACAAAATCGGAGAGCGCTGAGTCTGCAATTCGCAAAGCCCTCGAAGGCGCGCTCACCACTTCCTCTCGCGACTTAAAAGTTGTGGAGGACAGAACCACGACGATTCTCGTTGTCGGTGTAAATGGAACTGGAAAAACTACATCGGTTGCCAAGCTCATGAAAGATCTCAAAGATCGTGGAAACGATGTAGTTGTCGTTGCGGCAGATACATTTCGCGCTGCAGCAATTGAACAACTTCAAACTTGGGGCGCTCGAATCGGTGTGCCTGTTGTTGCCGGAAAGTTTCAGGGAGATCCTGCATCTGTTGTATTTGATGGCGTGAAAGTTGCTCGCGAGAGTAAGGCGGATTACCTCATCGTGGATACCGCGGGCCGGCTCCACACCAAATCAAATCTCATGGATGAGCTCTCCAAGATTAAAAGGGTGCTCGATAAGTCCGGGGGAGTCGATGAAGTACTTCTGGTAGTAGATGCCACAACGGGACAAAATGGTATTAATCAGGCAAAAAGCTTCACTGAGTCTGTCTCAGTCACTGGATTGATCCTCACCAAGATGGATGGTTCAGCGAAGGGAGGAATTGCGCTGGCGATTGAGCGCGAAACAGCAATCCCAATCAAGTTCGTGGGGACCGGGGAGGGCGCAGATGACTTTGGCCCCTTCGAACCCGACTCGTATATTTCGGGGCTGATTGGTTCCGAATAGTCATATCGTCTGTTAAATTTACGCCGTTCGCAAGACGAAAAAGTCAGTGCCAGTGTCGGCCCACTTTCTTCGGACCTCTCAATGATGAGATCTCCTCACCTTAAAATAAAAATGGAGAATCTATGCATTTCTTAATGGGCACAGCTGTATCCGCAGCAGCAACCACAACCGATGCCAGTAACCACGCTGATACAGCCTGGGTATTGGTGTCTTCTGCTCTCGTACTTCTTATGACTCCTGGTCTCGCATTCTTCTACGGCGGCATGGTTCGCGGTAAGAATGTTCTGGGAATGTTGGCGCAGAATTTTGTAACCATGGGAATGGTTTCAATTCTTTGGATTCTAGGCGTTTACTCATTGGCATTTAATGGAACAGGTGGATTGATCGGTAACCTCCATCAATTTGGCTTGAATCATATTTGGCAACAACCAACAGGATTTGCCCTCACAACTCCTCCAATTGTTTTCGTTGCCTTCCAGCTGATGTTCGCAATCATTACTCCAGCACTTATTACTGGTGGAACAGCAGACCGCTTGAAGTTCGGTAGCTGGGTTGCATTCTCATCACTCTGGTTAGTACTTGTTTATGCACCAGTTGCACACTGGGTATTCTCACCAGCTGGCTGGTTGTTTAAGAAGGGTGCTGAAGACTTCGCGGGCGGAACTGTTGTTCACGCTAACGCTGGTGCCGCAGCACTCGCAGTTATTCTCGTAGTTGGAAAGCGCAAGGGCTGGCCAAAAGAGCGTATGCGTCCACACAATGTTCCGTACGTCCTTCTAGGCGCAGGTCTCTTGTGGTTCGGTTGGTTCGGTTTCAACGCTGGATCAGCTCTCTCAGCTAACACCTTGTCTGCTTACGCATTTGTTAACACCAACACTGCAACAGGTGCTGCACTCATCGGTTGGATCTTGACTGAAAAGATTCGCGATGGTCACTCAACAACACTTGGTGCTGCATCTGGTGCTGTAGCTGGTCTGGTAGCAATCACACCTGCATGTGGTTACGTCAGCCCAGTTGGTTCCATCGTGATCGGTATTCTCGCTGGAATCGTTTGCTGCTTGGCTACTGGCTTGAAGAATCTCTTCAAGTTTGATGATGCTCTTGATGTAGTCGGCGTTCACCTTGTGGGCGGCGTTCTTGGAGCTCTCTTGATCGGTCTCTTCGGAACCGCAATGGTCAATGGTGCAAATGGTGTCTTCTACAAGGGTGGATGGACTCTCATGGGTCACCAAGCTCTCGCAGTAGTAGCTGTTGTTGCTTACTCCTTCATTGTCACTTATATCCTCGCTCAAATCTTGGATAAGACAATTGGATTGCGCGTCTCTGAAGAGGATGAAGCCGCTGGCCTCGACCTCTCACAGCACGCTGAAACAGCATACGAGTCCGCCACATTTAGTGATGGATCTCGTTTCCTATCCAATTTCACCTCAAACAACTAATCCACTAAGGGGCAAAAATGAAACTCATTACAGCAATCATCAAGCCATTTAAGTTGGATGATGTTAAGAATGCTCTTAATGCCTTTGGTATTACTGGCATGACGGTCTCAGAGGCTATGGGATTTGGTCGAACACGTGGACACACCGAGGTATATCGCGGTGCGGAATACACAATCGATCTGATTCCAAAAATCCGCCTTGAAGTTGTTGTTGATTCAGCTGATGCAGATAAGGTCATTGACGTAATCGTCAAGGCTGCATCAACCGGCGCCATTGGGGACGGAAAGGTCTGGTCAGTTCCTGTTGACCATATCGTTCGCGTTCGTACCGGCGAGCGTGGAGTCGACGCAATTTAAGTAACCCTTTAAGTAGGCTACCTCTATGGGTACTAGAGAGCGCCGCGAAAGATCTGATGCGAGTGATCGTGAACTCGTTGAACTCTTTCGCGGCGCTCTCGCTATTTCAGGTGTAACTGAGAAGCAGATTGCTCTTGCTGCAGTTGGTGGATTTGGTAGAGGTGAACTATCGCCGGGATCTGATTTAGATATCCTCTTTATACACACTGGTTTACCGGAATCCACGCTGAGCGCCTTTGTGAAAGCGATGCTCAATCCGCTGTGGAGCGTGGGTCGCCAGGTTGATTACTCAGTCCGAACTCGCGCTGAAACCAAATCAGTTGCACGTGGAGACATCAAGGTAATCATGGGTCTGCTTGACCTGCGACATATTGCTGGAAATATTTACCTTACCGAATCGCTCTCTGCGCAATCACAGAAACAGTGGAGAAGTAAATTTCGTTCATATCTCCCCATGATTCGCGCAACCATAAGAGAGAGAACCGAGACTTTTGGTGAACTCGCATTCTTGTTAGAACCAGACCTCAAAGAAGCTCGAGGTGGTTTGCGAGATATCAATACCATTCGTGCCATTTCAAAGAGTGAATTCGTCCCAGTCTCACTTGATCGATTGGCGGCTGCAGAGGCGCTCTTCTCCCAAGTTCGCGATGTCCTCCATGCCGTGACTGGCAGATCGCGAGACCAACTATTACTTACTGAGCAAGATGCCGTAGCTGCCGCGATGGAATATGTCGATGCGGATGCCCTGATGCTGGAGCTCTCTAGAGCGGCCAGGACTGTCGATTATGTAATGCAATTGAGCTGGTTTGAGATTGAGAAACGGTTACATCGAATTTCGCTGAAACGCTCAAAGAGCATTCCGCTAGCTAAGGGTTTGGTGAGATTTCGAAATGAGATACGAGTAGAAATTGGGTATGACATCGCACTTGATCCAGGAATTGGATTGCGTGCTGCGGCGTTAGCTGCCCAACGCGGGGTTCGAATCTCCCTTGAAAGTATTGAGCGCTTAGCAGATGAGTTTGCGCTGCTTCCAACGCCATGGCCACGGCAATCGCGCGAGGATTTAGTTGCTCTTATCGGCGCAGGTGAGGCAATGATTCCAATCTTTGAATCATTAGATCAAGAGGATCTCATCAGCCGTTGGATTCCCGAATGGTCTCACTTACGTTTTTTGCCACAACGCAATGTGCTCCATCACCACACAGTTGATAGACATATGTTGGAGACGGCAGTGCGTGCTGCAGCGCTCACACGTGAAGTTCATAGACCAGATCTTCTTCTCGTTGGAGCCCTCCTTCATGACATTGGTAAGGGATATCAGGGAAAAGATCATTCTGAATATGGCGCTGAATTAATTCATCCGCTCGCAAGACGCCTCGGATTTAGCGAGGGCGATGCCATAACGCTGGCAAAGATGGTTGAGCATCACCTTCTACTTCCAACTGTTGCAACCAGGCGAGATATCGATGATCCAAAAACTATCGAGTATGTGAAATCTCTTGTCGATAGTGCAGAACTCTTGGAGATCTTGCACGCATTGAGTATTGCCGATGGCGAAGCAACCGGCCGTACCGCGTGGAGTGAGTGGAAAGCTGGTCTCGTTGAAAACCTCGTGGAGAGAACTCTTGCCGCAATGCAGGGGGTGACACCTCCACCTCAGCCAGAGCTCACCTCTCTACAGTTAGCGAAGGTCGCTGATGGTTCACTTTCACTTGAAATCTTTGACCTGGGTGATGTTTTAAATCTCGAGATTGTCGCTCCAGATCGAGTCGGTCTTCTCTCTGCAATCACCGCAGTTTTTGCCGTGACGCGCCTTGATGTGCGATCGGCTAAGACACGAACCGTCGATGGTATCGCTGTCATGAATTGGATAGTTAATGTTGATGTAAACCTGCCGACTCCTTCGTCAGAGCGTTTACTTGATCTCATTGAGCGAGCACTCATCGGAACTGAAGATTTACGAGTTCGCATCGAGGAGCGGATCCGCTCCTATCGCAGACGGCCAGGAATATTAGTTCCGCCTCCAGTCGTGACGGCGATTACCCAAATTGTTACCGATGCCACAATTATTGAAGTGCGGATGCACGACCGTCCGGCGCTCTTGCATACAGTTGCCACCGCAATCACGGAATTTGGTGTTGATATCAGGGGAGCGATTGTTTCGACCCTAGGCGCAGAAGCATTCGACACCCTGTACGTCACTGACCTCAGTGGCGCTCCGCTCGCTCACAATCAAGCAGTGGATCTTGCTCTGGCCCTTGAGAATATTCTCACGGCGCAGGACTAGTACCCTAAGCCCGTGTTTGATTCCCTCTCCTCAAAATTCGCCTCTGCCTTTAGCTCACTACGTTCCCGTGGTCGAATTAAGTCCTCAGATGTAGAGGAGATCGTCGCTGAGATTCGTAGCGCTCTGATTGAATCAGATGTAGCCCAGGAGGTTGCGAAGAGTTTCGGCGACCGCATCCAAGAGTTAGCTATCCCAGAACTCGAGCGCATCAACAAGAGCACCAATCCTTCGCAAGGCATCTTTGAAATTATTAACGCTGAGCTCACAACTGTTCTGGGTGGTCAGACCCGTCGAATTCGTATGGCGAAAAAGGGACCGACAGTTGTCATGTTGGTTGGTCTGCAAGGTGCAGGTAAAACTTCCTTAGCTGGAAAGCTAGCGCAATACTTAAAGAGCCAAGGCAATACCCCTCTGCTTGTCGCTTCAGATTTACAACGTCCAAATGCGGTTACTCAACTTCAACAGGTTGGGGCGAGTGTTGGGGTTCCAGTATTCGCACCGGAACCAGGCAATGGTGTTGGCGATCCAGTAAAAGTTGCGCAGGCTGGTAAAAAGTTCGCTGAGGATAAATTACATAACTTTGTAATCGTTGATACGGCAGGACGTCTCGGCGTTGATGCTGAATTGATGAGTCAGGCGAGTCGAATCCGCGACGCTGTTAAACCAGATGAGATTCTCTTTGTTGTTGATGCGATGCTAGGACAAGATGCCGTTCGTACCGCGCAAAGCTTCTTAGAGGGCGTCGGATTTGATGGAGTTGTATTAACAAAGCTTGATGGTGATGCCCGAGGTGGCGCAGCGCTCTCTATCGTCACTCTCACAAATCGTCCGATTATGTTCGCAGCGACCGGTGAGAAAACTTCTGATTTTGATCTCTTCCATCCAGACCGCATGGCTTCTCGAATCTTGGGCATGGGCGATGTGGCAACCCTCGCCGAGCAAGCTAAGGCTGCTCTTGATCCAGACCTCACCAAGAAATTTGAAGAGAAGTTTGCAGCAGGTGATGATTTCACTCTGATGGATTTTCTATCTCAACTCCAAGCTCTCAAGAAGATGGGTTCGATGTCCAAGATGCTGGGCATGCTTCCTGGAATGAATAGCGGAGCGATGAAGAAGCAGCTCGATAATTTGGATGAGGGTGAACTCGTCCGCACCGAAGCGATTATCCAATCGATGACGCCGGCCGAGCGACACGATGTAAAGATTTTAAATGGCTCTAGGCGTGCTCGTATCGCCAAGGGCAGTGGTCGGGCGGTCTCTGAGGTCAATAACCTGGTGGATCGATTCACCGGCGCCCAGAAGATGATGCGTCAGATGAGAAATGGGGGAGGGATGCCACCAGGCATGCCACCAGTCCCAGGAATGGCAGGGATGCCTAAGATAAATAAGCAGCTCCCGCCCAAGAAGAAATCCAAATCTGGAAATCCAGCTAAGCGGGCGGCGGAACAGGGCTAAGGCTCTAAATCTGCCGAATCCGCCAATTTGGCCAGCGTGGCTCGAGGTGGCAAGATTGGCACCCTGTGCAAGGGCCCTCTACCCCTACACAACCCATCCAATATGGATTGAGATTCGCCTGTCGCTCCCACTGACAGCGTGATGATCGAACCGAATTACCCAAGGAGTAACCACACACGTGGCCGTTAAAATTAAATTGATGCGTTTCGGAAAGATCCGCACCCCGCATTACCGTATCGTCGTTGCAGATGCTCGTACCGCTCGCGATAGCCGTGCTATCGAGGAGATCGGTCGCTACAACCCAAACTCTGAACCTTCATTCATTCAGGTTAACGGTGAGCGCGCTGCGTACTGGCTCGGAGTCGGTGCACAACCAACAGAAGCTGTAGAGGCAATCTTGAAGGTTACTGGCGATTGGCAGAAGTTCAAGGGTCTTCCTGGAACAGAGGGAACTCTTCGCCACGCAGAACCAAAGCCAGATAAGCGTATTGCTTACGAGGCAGCTGTTAAGGATGCAATGAATGAGCCTGCTGATGGCGCAACAACTGCAAAGAAGAAGGCTGCAGATAAGTTGGCTGCTAAGAACGCTCCAGCTGAAGCTGTTGTCGAAGCTCCCGCTGCAGTCGAAGAAACACCTGCTGCGGTTGTCGCTGACGAGGCACCAGTTGCCGAAGTAGCTGCGGAAGAAGTTGTTGCAGAAGCAACTCCAGAAGCGAGCGCTGAATAACCATGATTGACGAGGCTCTCGAACATCTCGTAAAGGGAATCGTTGATAACCCAGAAGAGGTTGTCATTACTGAGAAGACTCATCGCCGTGGAACTACTTTAGAAGTGCGCGTGCACCCAGAAGATATTGGCAAGGTGATTGGTCGAAATGGCCGCACCGCACGCGCTCTTCGCACAGTCATCAGTGCAATTGCTGGTCGATCAGTTCGAGTAGATCTCATCGAGGCTGACGAGGCTCGTTAACTATGTTGCTCGTGGTCGGGCGAATTGGCCGAGCACACGGCATACAAGGCGAGGCAACAATTGAAGTCCGCACGGACTTACCTGATGAGCGCTTTATTATTGGAGCGCAATTAGAAACTGATCCCAAAGCGAATGGTCCCTTGACCATTGAATCTGCACGAGATCACAATGGAATCTTGCTCTTAAAATTTAAAGAAATCTCAGATCGCACTGGGATTGAGAAAGTTCGAGACACCTTATTGCTCGCTGATGTTGATATGAGCGAAGAGGCAGTTTTTGAAGATGAATACCATGTTCAACAACTGATTGGTTGCGCAGTAATTCTGCAATCTGGCGAGAAGCTTGGCGAACTGACCGATGTGCTCAACCTTCCAGGACAAGATCTACTCGCAATTCAGGGCGAACATGGTGAGATCTTGATTCCCTTCGTCGCGGAATTCGTTCCCGATGTAGATATAGAAGCCCGCACAATTACTGTCCTACCCCCACCTGGGCTACTCACTCTGCATGAGAACGAGGAGAGGGGCGAGAGTGATGAATAAAATTACCTTCGATCTCATCTCAATATTTCCAGATTACTTTGCTCCTCTTAAGTTATCTCTCATCGGTAAGGCTGAAGAGAATGGCTTAGTTGAGATTAAGATTCATGATCTGCGCGACCAAGCGCACGGTGTCCATAAGAGCGTAGATGACACTCCATATGGCGGTGGCGCTGGAATGGTGATGTCGCCTGAACCATGGGGCGCTGCAATTGATCAGGTACTCGCTTCGAGTGATGCAACAACTCATGTATTAATCGTCCTCACTCCTGCCGGAGAAAAACTTACTCAAATACTTGCTGCAGAGCTTGCAACTAAGGAGCATCTCATTTTCGCTTGCGGGCGCTATGAAGGAATCGATCACCGAGTAACTGAGCATTACCGAACCGTTCCTGGAGTGAGAGTTCGCGAACTCTCAATAGGAGATTACGTATTAGGCGGGGGAGAGGTCGCCACCCTTGTAACCATGGAGGCTG
>CAIZHC010000302.1 GCA_903932705.1 uncultured Actinomycetes bacterium
AACTGAGATTGCCCTAGGTGTTGTCACTGATGATTTTATTGCGTATATAAAGGCTTTAGAGGGCTCTGAGCAGGGTTGGGATCTGGATCAGACCACTGAGTTCCTAGTGGTGGCTGCAACTCTCTTAGACCTAAAAGCAGCTCGATTATTACCAAGTGGCGAAATTGAAGATGAAGGGGATCTCGCTCTTCTTGAAGCTCGAGATCTGCTCTTTGCCAGACTCTTGCAATACCGAGCTTTCAAAGAAATCGCTGCTATTTTCCAAGGCAGAATCGATCTCGCTGATAAGAGTTTTCCTCGCCTGGTGGCCATGGAGAGTCACTTCGCCCAACTGCTTCCGGAAGTTCTTATCGGAGTTGGCGCCAATCGTTTTGCGGCAATAGCTGAACGTGTACTCGCCCCTAAAATCGCTCCGTTGCTCTCCATAGATCACATCCACCAACCCTTGGTAAGCGTGGCCGAGGAAGCGGTAAAGATCGTGGATGCTCTTCGAAAGAGTGGGCGAGCCAGTTTTCGTACCTTAATCGGAGATGCTGATTCGACCTTGGTGGTCGTCGCCCGTTTTCTCGCCCTTCTCGAACTTTACCGAGAGGGTGCACTGCGCTTTGAGCAGGTTGTGGCTCTTGGAGAACTTCAAATTACTTGGGTTGCCGGCGCTGATGATGAAATCACGGTAAGTGATGAGTTCGATCGCCCAGTTGAGACCATCGATACTAAGACAAAAGAGGAATAAATGTCTGAACTTGAACTGAACAGATCATTGGAAGCGATCCTCATGGTCGTTGATGAACCGGTAAACGAATTAATTCTTGCTCAAATCACCGAGGTTCCAACAGAAGTTGTAGTGGCCGCCCTCCGTTCTCTCGCTCAAAGTTATGAAGAGCAGGGAAGAGGTTTTCAGCTCCGCGAAATTGCTGGCGGATGGCGCTTTTATAGCCACCCTGATCAGGCGGCACTTGTCGAGAAGTTCGTACTCGACGGTCAGCAGACCCGACTTACTCAAGCTGCGTTAGAAACTCTGGCAGTTATCGCCTACCGACAACCCATTTCCAGAGCACGAGTATCTGCGATTCGCGGTGTCAACGTTGAAGCGGTAATGAAGACTCTTCTGACGCGTGGATTGGTTGAAGAGAGGGGGGTTGAGCACGAAACTGGCGCGATTCTCTACGGAACGACGAGCTTCTTCTTGGAAAAGATTGGCGTGCGAGGAATTGATGATTTGCCAGCTCTCGCACCATTCCTCCCAGATGTAGATGGTCTGGATGAGATTCTGGCAACGCTTACTGATTAAAGGATTTCGTTTCTCTCTAGTTTGGCTTTAGACTTCTCTGAGACCGCGATGGTCATCCACGCCC
Organism: uncultured Actinomycetes bacterium; assembly: GCA_903932705.1. GTDB lineage: Bacteria > Actinomycetota > Actinomycetes > Nanopelagicales > Nanopelagicaceae > PALSA-747. The sequence goes on from CAIZHC010000302.1 coordinate 1,356, forward strand.
AAATTGGCCGTGACGAGAGGAAAATATGGCGCTCATTCGCCTTCAGAAAGTCCTGGCTGATGCCGGTATAGCTAGCCGCAGAGCTAGCGAGCAATTGATCCTAGATGGCCGAGTAAGCGTCGATGGGGTCCAAATTCTAGAACTTGGAAGTAAGGTAGACCCAGAAATCTCTAAAGTTGAGGTTGATGGTGAGTCTATTTCAACTAAAAAAACTAATGTTTACCTCGCATTCCATAAACCAATTGGCGTTTTGTCAACCATGACTGACCCTGATGGCCGCCCTTGCCTGGGCGATTATTTTAGAGAACGTAATGAACGACTCTTTCACGTGGGCCGTTTAGATAAAGAGAGTGAAGGGTTAATCCTCCTTACAAATGATGGCGATCTTGCCCACCGTGCCACCCACCCTTCTTATGGAATGGTCAAGAAATATCTGGTTGAAATTGAGGGTGTTTTAACAAGGGAGCAATTAGCTGAAATCGGAGTAGGAATTCAGCTGGAAGATGGATTGGCAAGAGCCCTAGAAATTAAGACTCTTCGGGAAATTAATCCCAAACATTCTTGGGTGGAGATATCGATCCATGAAGGTCGCTATCACATTGTGCGTAGAATATTTGAGCACTATCAGCTTCCAGTGCTTCGATTGATTAGAACTGAGTTTGGTCCCATTTCGTTGGCAGAGACCGGCGTGGGGCGCTACCGGAAATTAAATGAGGTGGAGCTCGGAAACCTATTTAAGGTTTTAAAGTTAAATCGATAAATATAAATTTGAAAAGCATATAAGTCGATTTTACAACTTAATAAGACAAGTTTGAATACCAATATATCGACAAAAGATAGCGTGATTTCTGCAAGAATAACGTTATGTCGATATTTTCCGATTGGTTCTGAAGGGGCAATTATTAATGTCGATATTTATTAAAGTGGTTTTGTAAATTTATGGGAATGTTACTTAATTTCTTTAACACTTATTGGGAAAACCTTCCAAGGTTGGTCCGGTAAGAGGGTATTCTCCCGCCATGAGAGTTGTAGCGATCCGAGGCGCCACCCAACTAGCGAGTGATGACGTGGCCGAGATGGCTGATGCAGTGACAGAACTCTTGAGAGAGATGTTTGAAAGAAACTCGCTCACTAAGGATGATCTCGTCTCGATTTTCTTTACATCCACAGAGGATTTGATTTCAGATTTCCCGGCTGCAGCCGCTCGCAAGCTGGATCTGGGGGATATCCCCTTGATGTGCGCTCAAGAGATTCCCGTTACTGGCTCACTTCCCAGGGTTGTCCGAGTCATGATCCATGCTTATTCCACGCTGAAACATGGTGAAGTCAAACATCTTTATATGCGTGGGGCTGAAGTTCTTCGCAAGGATATCGCCCAATAGTGGGGACTTTTTCGAAGGTTAGGATTGTCGGATCAGGCTTAATTGGCACATCTATTGCCCTCGGACTAAAGAGGTGCGGTTATGAAGTTTCAGTTGAAGATGAGGACCCTCAAACTGAACAATTAGCGCAATCGCTCGTCGGGCAGCTTGGAGAAGCTCCAATTCCAGAGCTGATCATCGTCGCGACACCGATTGCAACTATTAGCACTTTGATTTTGGAGTATGCAACCAGATTCCCTCTATCAAACATCATAGATATAGGTGGCTTAAAGTCTGAGGTTATACAAGAGGTCGAAGAATTTCCAGATGTTTCTGCGCGATTTTGCGCGACCCACCCAATGGCTGGGCGAGAAATCTCCGGCGCGCTTGCCGCTCGGGGAGATCTCTTTGAAGGACGAATTTGGATCTACACGCCTGCAAAGAATTCGAACCCTCAGGCAATTGAAATGGCCCTGGAAGTCATTGACGCGTTAGGCGGTTCAGCCATCCAGCTAGGTGCTGAAGAACATGATGAAGCTATTGCAGCGATATCTCATCTGCCCCAGGTAGTGAGCTCCCTTTTATCCGCCTCTTTAATCGAACTTCCAGATCGAGATATCAGCTTGGCCGGACAGGGATTGAAGGATGTCTCCAGATTGGCTGCCTCTAATTCAGATCTTTGGGCCTCGCTTCTACATGGCAATAGAGTGGCCGTGGGGGAGTTTTTGACTATTTTCGCTCGACACCTTGATGATTTATCGACATCTCTACATAACGATGATTTGAGGAAGACCAAGGAGATTTTGGAGCTGGGTCGGGAGAACCATGCGCGTATTCCAGGAAAACACGGTGGGAAGAAGCGCGACTATTGGTACCTGCCTATCGTGATTGAAGATAAACCTGGCCAACTGGCGCGAATTTTTGACGCCTGCGCTGCGGTAGCCGCTAACGTGGAAGATCTTGCAATCGAACATACTCCCGGACAGGAGAGCGGATTGGTAACGCTTGCCCTGTCTCGCGATGACTCTCTAAAAGTATTTGAACAGCTGCAAAGTGATGGTTGGAAAGTTCATCAACCACGCGAATCCATTGGCTAGCAGAAATCGCAGCATTGAATAGGCGTTAAGGTACTCATATGTCGACCGTCATTATTGCGATAGATGGTCCCAGCGGATCAGGTAAATCTTCAACCGCTAGAGCAGTAGCTCAGCGTGCGAACTGGCAGTACCTTGATACTGGCGCGCTCTACCGAGCGATTACCTGGTTAGCCATCAAAGAGGGTCCTATAGAGCCAGAGGCTCTCATCGAAGAGGCCCGAGAACTCGGAATTGAATTCAACGGAGATCCGATTGAACCTCGAATCTTCTTGGGGGAGTCGGATATCACTGCTGATATTCGAAGCCAGCGCGTAACCGACCAAGTATCCATTTACGCGGCGATTCCAGAGATTCGTGCTTACCTGGTTGAGCTACAACGCTCTTTTATTGAAGCCGCCCCTCATGGAATTGTGGTTGAAGGACGCGATATCGGAACAGTTGTCGCACCGCAGGCTCCTCTCAAGATTTTTCTCTACGCTGATTTACAGCAACGTGCACTGCGTCGCGAGCGGGAGTTGTCAGAGCCAATTTCAACTGAAGATGTCTCGAAGAGTTTGGATGAACGAGATCAACTCGATTCAACCCGCAAGGTATCACCACTTCGCATGGCTGATGATGCCTTGGAAATTGATTCAACCCTCCTGGATCTACCTGAAGTCGTGGATGTCATCTGGCAATGGGCAAAGGAGCGCTCACTTCTTGGTCTGCCAAAGGTAGCCATCATTGGCCGTCCAAATGTTGGAAAATCCACTCTTGTTAATCGAATTATCGGTCGACGCGAAGCAATTGTTGAAGATACTCCAGGCGTTACCCGAGACCGCGTTAAATATGAGGCGGAGTGGAATGGCCGCACCTTTGTGTTAATCGATACCGGCGGTTGGGAGGTAAAGCCAGAGGGAATTTCCGAGAAGATTACAGCCGGCGCCGAGTTAGCAATTGCTGAAGCCGATGTTGTGCTCTTTGTTGTCGATGCCCAGGTTGGTGCGTTGGATGAGGATTCATCACTACTAACTTTGCTTCGCAGATCTAAAAAGAAGACGATCTTGGTAGCCAATAAGGTTGACGGAGTAAATGAAGAACAGAATGCTCACGCGCTCTGGAATCTTGGATTAGGTGAACCCCGTTTTGTTTCCGCTCTTCACGGACGTGGTTCAGGTGATCTACTCGATTTATTAGTAAATGAACTTCCAGAGGTTGGCTCTGAACTTCCCGATGATGGTTTTCGAAGAATTGCAATTGTTGGAAGACCAAATGTTGGTAAATCAAGTTTGCTTAACGCGCTAGCAGGTGAATCTCGAGTTCTCGTCGATGATGTTGCAGGCACAACTCGCGACCCCGTTGATGAACTTATCGAACTTGGTGGAGATACCTGGCGTTTTATTGATACGGCTGGCATTCGGAAGAGAGCCATTCACGACAGCGGAACTGATTACTACGCAAGTTTGCGTACCGCCGCCGCCCTCGATCGGGCCGAAGTGGCAGTTATCGTGATTGATGCATCGCTGCCTTTAACTGAACAAGACCTTCGCATCGTGACTATGGCCGAAGAGGCTGGTCGCGCGATGGTGCTTGTGATG
>CAIZHC010000303.1 GCA_903932705.1 uncultured Actinomycetes bacterium
CAATCTGGAGCGCATCCATCATCAATGATGAAGTTGTATTGCGAACCAAGAACGGTGCATTTATCACGCAACGCTTGATACTTGCTACAGGTGCCTACGATCGCACCATTCCATTTCCAGGGTGGGACATTCCAGGGGTTATGACTGCTGGCGCTGCGCAATCACTTCTCAAGGGAAGCGGTGTGATTGCAGGAAAGAATATTGTTGTCGCCGGAACTGGTCCGTTCTTACTACCTGTTACCGCTGCGCTCTCCACACATGGCGCAGCATCAGTAGAACTTTATGAAGCAACCAATTGGAACGCTTGGTTTCCACAACTTCACATCCTTCTGCAAAATCCCACAAAGATTTTTGAAGCGCTCGGTTACTTTAAAACTTTGCGCGAACAAAAAGTAAAAATGAAGTATCGCAGTGCAGTTATTGCGGCAGATGCAGATGAATCTGGTCTGCTCAAATCCGTAACCATTGCGAAGATAGATTCCAACTATAAGGTCTATTCAGAGCGAAAGGTTGCTTGTGATGTCGCTGCAATTTCTTATGGGTTTACTCCCGATATTGCACTGGCAGCCTCCCTTGGCCTCAAGGCAACAGTCACAAGCGATGGATCAACCTGCATTGTCGTGGATTCTGAACAACGCGCCACAGATTTAGCTGAGAAATATCAAATCTTTGCCGCCGGAGAGCTAACCGGAGTTGGCGGCTCTGATTTAGCTTTGGCGGAGGGCGCGATTGCGGGATTAGTTGCAGCGGGATCTTCACAAAATAAACGTAATCTTCTGAAATTGCGAAAGCGTCTAGCTCGATTTGCAAAAGCCTTGCTCCAGGTTTACCCAATCCAAAATGGATGGCAGGGTTGGTTAAAGCACGACACAACTATCTGTCGCTGTGAAGAGGTGAATTACCAAGAATTTCTTGAGGCGGGGAAGGTGCTTGGAGCGAGTGATGCCAGAACCATGAAATTGATGACGCGCTGTGGCATGGGAATGTGTCAAGGTCGTATCTGCTCTCGAAATATATTTGATCTCCTGCAAAGTAGCGATGAGGATCGAATTCGAGGGAGCCAGAGACCGATAATCACACCGATAACCCTTGGAGAACTCGCGCAAGAGGGATTATTGTGAGGCCATGACAAAACCGTGGCATGGAATTCTCACAGCAACAGCTACCCCATTTAAGGCCAACCTCGATGTTGATTTCGATAAGTATGCAGAGCATGTTGAGTGGCTTGCTGCTAACGGAACTCATGGCGTCGTTCCCAATGGATCGTTGGGTGAGTACCAGGTTTTAACTTCAGATGAGCGTGGAAAGATGCTTGAAACAGCTCTCGCCGCCGCACCTGCTGGGTTCCATGTGGTCGCGGGGGTAGGCGCCTACGGTGCCTATGAATCACGCCGCTGGGCGGAGCATGCGGCTGAGAGAGGCGCTGGAGCAGTGATGTTGCTTCCTCCAAATGCCTACCGCGCTAATGATGATGAAGTGGTCGCGCACTATAAAGAAGTAGCAAAAGTTGGAATTCCTATCGTCGCCTACAACAATCCCTTTGATACCAGAGTTGATCTCAATCCAGATCTCGTGGGCCGTATTGCCGATGCAGTGCCAGAAGTGGTTGCCATCAAAGAATTCTCTGGTGATGTAAAGCGAGTTTGGCAGATCCACCAACGTGCTCCACGCATTGAGGTATTGGTCGGAGCAGATGATGTGCTTCTCGAACTTTCAACTGCTGGAATTGTCGGATGGATTGCAGGTTTCCCCAATGCAATGCCAGCTGAATCACTCGAGCTCTACAATCTTGTAACTTCCGGAGAGTATGCCGCTGCAGCTCCAATGTATGCCGCTGTACACGATCTCTTTAACTGGGACTCTAAAAAGGAATTTATCCAAGCCATTAAGTTGGCTATGGATATTGTTGGTCGCTACGGTGGAGCAACCAGACTTCCACGTCTTCCACTTCCTGCAGCTGATGATGCAAAATTGCGCGCCGATGTAGCAAGGGCAGTCGCTTACTTCAAGAATCGCTAACATGTCGACGATTCGTTCTGTCAGAACTGTTGAATCGCATACCGAAGGTATGCCGACTCGTGTAGTTATTGACGGAATTGGCGAAATCCCTGGCAATACTGCATTTGAGAAGCGTGCTTACTTTATGGAGCACATGGATCAGATTCGCCAATGGTTGATGTTTGAACCCCGCGGGCATGGAGCCATGAGCGGTGCCATCTTGCAGAAGAGCACGCGAGAAGATGCAGATGTTGGAGTTGTTTACATCGAAGTTTCGGGATGTCTACCCATGTGTGGTCATGGAACTATTGGAGTCGCAACAGTACTCATCGAGAAGCAACTCGTTCCCGTGGTGGAACCTGTCACAACCATTCGCCTTGATACTCCCGCGGGGCTCGTCGTTGTTGATGTGCAGGTAAGAGATGGGAAAGCGACTGCGGTTACGATTACTAATGTTCCTTCATTTCTCTATCAACGCGATCAAGTAATTGAAGTGCCAGGCGTTGGCACCATTAAATATGACATGGCATATGGCGGAAATTTCTACGCAATTGTTCCTATCGAAGAGGTCGGTATCGCTTTTGAGCGCAGGAACGGTCCTAAGTTTCTAGAAGCCGGCCTGGCGATATCAGATGCCATAAATGAGAAGAATCGTCCGATTCACCCTGAAAATCCAGAGATTGCAATCTGCCACCACATTGATTTCATTACCCAGGGAGATTCACCTCTGCATTGGAAGAATGCGATGGCAATCTATCCTGGTTGGTTTGACCGCTCTCCCTGTGGAACTGGAACGAGTGCACGATTAGCTCAACTCGTTGCCAGGGGTGAATTTAAAGATAGCGATGCGCTCATCAATGAGTCATGGATTGGGTCGCGCTTTGAGGCGAGAGTAAAAGAACACACAATGGTTGCAGGTTATGAAGCAATCGTTCCTACGATTACAGGACGAGCTTGGATTATGGGAGAGGCCACGTGGATTTTAGATTCCAGTGACCCATTCCCAGATGGATTCTTACTCTAAACCAAGAACTCCATTTGTAAGTCGTGCTATGCCTTCAGGGTTGGTGCGAGCCAACGCTGGCGGAAGCAACTCGTCGGGAAAACCTTGGTAAGAAACTGGACGCATAAATCGATATATAGCATCTGTGCCTACTGAAGTTGTGTGTGTTGATGATGAAGGCCAAGGGCCTCCATGATTTTGCGCAGCAGTAACAGATACTCCCGTAGGAGCGCCATTGAGAATTAAGCGACCGGCGATGTTGCTCAAAGCATTTACGAGTGCGGGTTGCTTCTCCTCCGCACCTAAGTGAAGAGTTGCTGTGAGATTTCCTTCAGAGTGCGCAACAATCTCTGCGAAATCAGATTCAGCACACTTTACGATTACCGTTGTTGGTCCAAAATGTTCATGGCTGAACTCTGGGTGAGCTTTGTAGGTAGCGTAATCAAGCACAAAGAGAGTTGCTGGTACTCGAAATCCGATTTCATTAACGCTTCCAACAATGCTCTCTACTCCGGCAATCTTTGAGAGATCTGAGATGGAGTTGTTGTAGCGCTCAGCAATACCTTTGTTGAGAAGTGGTTGATCCCCAACGCTCTTCATCTTCTCGCGCATTGCATCTAAGAAATTTTCGCTCTCTGCTCCAAGGAAAATCAATCCAGGCTTGGTGCAGAACTGTCCAGAGCCAAGAGTTACTGAATCAAAGAGCGCTCCACCAATTTCACTACCTCGTTCAGCAAGTGCTGCTGCTGTAACGAAAATTGGATTTAGGCTTCCCATCTCAGCGAAGACCGGGATGGGAGTCTTTCGAGAGTGGCTGAGGTCAACCAAGAGTTTTCCAACAAGAGCTGAACCGGTAAATCCGATTGCGCTCACCTTCTCATCAAGAGCAATCCAATGCGTGATCTCTGGGCTGCGACCTTCAACCATTGTGAAGATATCGCCGGAGAGTCCCTCTTTAGAAAGAGCGCTCTGCACCGCTTTATAGGTGAGTTGTGATGTACCTGGATGTGATGGGTGCGCCTTAACGACTACAGGGCAACCCGCGGCGAGCGCAGCAGCGCTATCTCCACCAATCACTGAGTAAGCAAATGGGAAATTGGAGGCGCCAAATACTGCGACTACTCCGATTGGGAGGTTAACTTTGCGCATATCTGGTCGCGCCACAGGCTTGTAGTCAGGGTCA
>CAIZHC010000304.1 GCA_903932705.1 uncultured Actinomycetes bacterium
CTAATAGTAAGAGTCCTACCAACCGCCTTCACGGTCACTGTAGGCACTACAGGAATCTTGGTTGGTTTAGGAGTAGGTGTTACTGATGGAGAGGGGGTGACTGTTGGTTTAGGGGTGGGTGTTATTGATGGAGTGGGGGTTGGGGTTGTAACGGGCGTCGCTTTTATCGTAACTGTTGCTTGAATTGTGTTTGATTGGCCGTATTTGCCTGCTGGTTTCTGCACTGCCGAGAGAGTGGTTACGCCCACTGAAACTGGTACCAATTTTCCGTTAACGATCTTGGCTACCGCAGGATTTGAAATGGAGTAACTCCACACTCCTGCAGAATTCGATGTTGGGTTTACGAGAGCCGCTGGAAGTTGATCCAGCGCTAGGACAACTGGAGCGAGAGTTCCGATTGTAGGAACTAGTCCACTGACGTTGACTAGAAAGTTTGTGGAATTTGCCAACCATGGACCTTGGGCTGCTTGTGTAAGAGTTATCAGAGCTGACCCAGCATTTCCAACCATGAGTTCTAATCCATTTACAGCCACAACGCTTGGGTCAGTTGACGCGAGAGACCAAGCACCAGAAGATGGAGTTGCTGGTGGGGTGATTGCGAAGGCAGGATCGCCCACTACCTGAGTTAGATTTGGAAGCGGAGCAATTACTGTCTTTTGACTGACCACAAGCGGTGCACTCACAACAGCGGAGAATCCAAATGAACCAACTGGGCTCTGCTTAGCCGAAAGCGTTGTACTTCCACCTTTAAGGATTACAAGCGAGTTTCCAGAAACTGTTGCAATTGTTGGATCTGCGACTGTGTAAACCCAGGGACCTGGCGAGGTTGAGGTCGGAGCAACAATTGGAAGGGTGTTGTTTGCAATTGAACCCAAGGTATATGTAATAGGTGCGAGTGGACCGACCGTCGGAGGTGTTGCGGTGACGGTTAGAGTCATCGTGAGTGTTGTTGATTGGTATCCGCTGATGGGTAGTTGATGCGCTGTTATTAGCGTTGTGCCAGCGCCCGTTAAGGTCACAACCGTTCCTGCGATAGTTGCGACACTTAAGTTAGAAGAGCTAAATTGCCACGCACCAGGGGATGTTGAAGTTGGCGCCTTCAAATTAAAAGTTCCCACGCTATCTCGCGAAAGGGTGAGATCGGAGAAAGCTCCAACCACTGGTTTTAAAGCGGTAATTTGAAGAGTGGTGGTTGTGGATGCCGACAAAAATGTGCTCGTACTCTGTTGTGTGGCATTGATTGTCACGCTTCCGCCATCTAAAAGAGTTACTACATTGCCAGCAATGCTTGCGATGGGATAGCCATTAAGAAAATTGTTAGCGAGGGTATAAGTCCAAAGACCAGATGAGGTAGAAGTCGGGGGAATGATTTTATATTGGCCGGTTGATAGAGCTGCGCTTACCGGCGGCCACGCGCCAAGAATCGGTGTTCCGGGAGTAATTCTGAATACGGTGGCTCGAGAGGCGCTGTTATAGGCCCCCGAAGCGGCTTGCGTGAAGGTTAATTGCCCACTTCCCACCGAGAGCAAGGTGAGGGTGAGGCCATTAATAGTGGCAAGAGCGGGATTATCCAGAGAAATGCTCCATGCTCCTGGTGAATTAGAAGCGGGTGGAGTCACGGTTATCGTCTTCTGATCCAAGGGAACGAGGATGATCGAGAGTGATCCCAATTGGGTCGTAGTCGCGGCTACCGGAGTCACCTCAGATGCGATGAAGGCGGTAGCGGACAGGACAATGGCGGCGCTTAGAAATAACTTTCTCACGCCGCCATTATCGCGAATCTAACCTCTCAAAGTGGGGATTCCACGCAGAGGGAAGCTAGATAGATGTATTACAGAACTGCTCGGCGTTCTTCTTTCGTCACTTTATTAAAGTAAGTCGATCCCTGTCTCCAGAAAATTGTCATTGGAATAACACCGATTGCGACTGTTCCCACACCCACCCAAAGTGCGAGGTGGCTGAGGGTTGGAATTACCTTAACGAGCACTGCAATCAGAAATAGTCCAGAAAGTGCGGGCCATAATCCGACCAGAACGAAGGTTCGGAAATCCTTCAACAAATAATGACGGTAAAGCACGATTACGGAGATCGCGGCAAGAGCGTAGTAGAAGCAAATTTGGATACCAATTGCGGCAACACCTGCTTGCGCTATGTCGTTCACCTTGGAAATAAATTGTGATCCAATGAAGAAGAGGAGAACAAAGACCGTGGTGAAGATGGTGGCATTCAAAGGAGTGCGGAACTTCTTATGCACCTGGCCAAATGATCCCGGCATTGTGAAATCTCGTCCCATAGAGAAGAGAGTTCGCGTCACTTGAATCATCTGAGTTTCAATTGTTGCCACCGTCGATAGCAAAACCGAGACAATAATGAGTTTTCCAAACCACCCGGGAATCAGTACCGCAGCGAAATCACTCAGCACACTGCTGCTGTTGTGAAGGGTTGCGTCACTGAGAACCATGTTGATGGCAATAAGAGTTAAGAGGAAGGTAAAGAAGACGAAGAAGATTCCTACAATTCCGCCTCTTCCTGCCGTGTCCTGACCATCCTTAGTCTCTTCATTGAGGTTAGCCGTAACATCCCAACCCCAATAAAAGAAGGCACCAGAGACAGCGCCAATCAAAATCGCACTGAGCCCATGAGCAACTGCGAATTTAGGGTCGAATGGATTAGCGCCAGAGGCAGCTGCATCTGGAGTTGAATATGCCTTGATTTGATTGAAGGAGAACCAACCCCAATTAAATGCGTGGGTGTGAGGGTGGTGCAAGAGGGCGATAATGTCGAAAATCCAGAGTAAGCCCAATTCAACTACGGTCATCACTACTTGGGCCTTGGCAGTGAACTCAATTCCGTAAGCGATAATCGCGACCATAAATACAAAGATGAGCCCACCTACGAGTGTCGTCCAGTGAACATTGCTGATTGTTTTTTCGTTACTGCTGAAAAGGGAGAGCAATCCGGTTGATGCCGGTACTGTCGAAACTAAACCAAAAATGATTGAGGCGGTAACAAGTGACCAACCCGCTAAATATCCAAGAATTGGATGGAGTGCATTGCGAACCCACACATAAGTTGCGCCGGCGTTCTGGCGAACCTTGCCCATGTAATGAAAGGCGATAACAACACCAAACATTGCAATTCCAGAGTAAAGAAGTTCTCCAGGTCCATACAGTCCAACGGTAACTGCGAGAGTTACGGTGGTTGCCGCAATCGAATACGCAGGAGCAGAACCCGCGATGCCCATGATCGAGGACTCAAAGAGACCTAGAACGTTGGAAGCTAACTTATTCTCTTGGGGTTTATTCTCTTCTAGTTCGGGATTCGCCACGTAAAGTCCTCCAAATAGAGAGCATCCATTGATGCGCGGTCAAGATAGAGGCCGACCTTACATCCTTCATCCTGCCCAAGGCGAGAGTTTTGCAACTTAATTCAGAGATTTGACCTGCTCACTCCGAGGCTGCTGAGGCGAATTGGCTGGCGTAAAGGTCGTAATAGAAGCCCTTTGCCGCCATCAATTGCTCGTGATTGCCTTGCTCTACCAAGGCACCTTTATCCATCACCAGAATGGTGTCAGCATCTCGGATCGTCGATAGACGATGGGCGATGACAAAGCTGGTTCGACCTTGTCGCAACTTCGACATAGCGTGCTGGACGAGAACTTCAGTTCGAGTATCCACTGATGAGGTTGCCTCATCAAGAATGAGAACTGCCGGGTCAGCCATAAAGGCGCGGGCAATGGTCAGTAACTGACGCTCTCCATTTGAGACAGTTGAGTTGTCATCCGTTAGCTCTGACTCATAACCGCCAGGTAATCCTCGGATGAAGTGGTCGATGTTCGCTGCCTTGGCCGCCTCAATGACTGCATCCAGGCTCGGGTTACTGGAACCGAAGGCGATGTTCTCGCGGATGGTTCCGGAGAACAACCAGGTGTCTTGCAGAACCATGCCAAATTGGCGTCGTAGATCATCACGACTTATGTCACGAGTATCCACTCCATCAAGAGTTATGACTCCGCCATTAATTTCATAGAAGCGCATAATCAAATTTACTAGGGTGGTCTTACCTGCACCTGTTGGTCCAACAATTGCAACGCTCTGTCCAGGCGATACCTCAAGATTGAAATTTTCAATCAGTGGTTGATCTTCTTGATATTTAAATGAGACCTGCTTAAATGATATTGCTCCTACGGCGCGATCAACGGAGACACTGGAGGCACGATCGGGTTCCTCTTCCGGCGCATCCAGAAGTTCAAATAATCTCTCGGCAGAGGCAACGCCAGATTGCACTGTATTCATCAATCCCGCAATCTGTGCGAGTGGCATTCCAAACTGACGGGAGTATTGGATAAAGGCTTGAACATCACCAAGTGACATAGTTCCAGTTGCAACGCGATATCCACCAAGCACTGAAATTCCACCATATATTAAGTTGGACATGAAGGTAGTGGAAGGCATGATGATGCCCGAGATAAATTGCGCGTTGAATGAAGATTTATTTAAATTTTCATTCAGCTCTTTGAAATCTTCAATGGCTTGTTTGCGCCGGCCAAATACCTTCACTAAAGCGGCACCGGTATGCATCTCTTCTACATGCCCATTGAGTTTTCCGGTCCAGTCCCACTGTGCAATAAATTGCTTCTGCGAAGCTTTTGCGATGCGAATGGAGACGAACATTGATAAAGGAATTGCGATGAGTGAGATCAGTGCTAACAGAGGACTGATCCAAACCATCATGATTAAGACAGAGAGCACCGTCAGAACTGAGTTTAATATCTGAGACATTCCCTGTTGCATCGAAGTTGAAATGTTGTCAACATCGTTAGTAACTCGTGAAAGCAAATCACCTCTGGAGGTTTTATCGAAATAACTTAAAGGAAGTCGACCAATCTTCTCTTCGGCTAAACGACGCAATCTAAAGACGGTCTTTTGAGTGACCCCAGCAAGTAAGTACTGCTGAAGCCAGAGAAATAGAGATGAGATGAGGTAGAGAGCAATCGCTAAGAAGATCCAATGTGCGACCCCAATAAAATCAATTCCCTTTCCAGGTACCGCACTGCTCTTGCTAACCACACTGGCCAAAGTGTTCTCACCATGTGCGCGCAATGCAGCTACAGCTTGTTCTTTTGTCTGACCTGCCGGCAAGTGCTTACCAATGGCTCCTGAGAAGATGTCGTTTGTTGCCCGACCCAAAATCTTTGGCCCAAATGAGCTCAGTGTTACTGCAATTGTTATTAGGACAAATACGGCGTAAAGCGTCTTTCTCTCAGCCCCAATCTCGCGCATAAGGCGGCGTAAGGAGCCTTTGAAATCCTTGGATTTTTGGGGAGGTCCACCCATCATTCCCGCCATTGGACCGCCTCGGCCCACCTGTCCGGCCACAGAAGGACGTCCTGCTTGAGGAGCACGTTGACTCATGATGCTGCCTCCTCAGGGCTCAACTGCGAAAGAACAATTTCTTGATATGTCTCACAGCTCTGCATCAAGTCAGTGTGTGCGCCAATCCCAACAACTCGTCCTTGATCAAGCACGATGATTTGATCTGCATTCAAAATTGTCGAAACGCGCTGCGCGACAACAATCATTGTTGTGTGCGCCATTGCATCCTGGAGCGCTGACCTTAATTTGGAATCGGTGGTGTAATCCAGTGCGCTGAAGGAATCATCAAAAATTAAAATTTGTGGTTCTTTTACCAATGCACGAGCAATAGAAAGTCGTTGGCGTTGTCCTCCAGAGAAGTTAGTGCCTCCCTGTGCGACTCTTGCTTCAAGTTTCTCGGGAAGTTCTTCAATGAAATCCCTCGCCTGTGCAATGTCGAGGGCTTTCCATAACTCTTCATCGGTTGCATCTGATTTTCCGTAACGTAAATTCTGCGCCACAGTTCCGCCAAATAAGAATGAGCGTTGCGGAACTAGACCGAGTTCAGACCAGACCGACTCAAGGGTTTGGTCGCGAACATCAACACCATCAAGCAGCACCTTGCCATCTGTCACATCAATGAAGCGCGGGATGAGGTTTAAGAGGGTGGATTTTCCCGAACCAGTTGATCCGATAATTGCGGTGAAGAGTCCGGGTTCGGCAGTAAATGAAATGTCAGACAAGATTGGATGTTCGGCGCCAGGGTAGCGGAACTCAGCGCTTACAAATTCAACTACTCCACGGCGCACTGAAGGTACTTGTGGGTTGATAGTTTCTACGACCGAGGATTCGGTATCGAGCACTTCTTGTATGCGCTCTGCACAAGCTGCGGCGCGAGGGATCTGAATTGTCATAAAAATTGCCATCATGACGCTGCTTAAAATTAACATGATGTATGTAGAGAAAGCGGTCATATTTCCGATTTGTAAATCGCCCGACTCAATTAACTTTGCACCAAACCATATGACCGCTACCGATGAAAGATTCAATATGACCATAAGTGATGGGAACATTGCAGCAAAGGTGCGGGTAACTCTTAGTTGAGATTGCATTAAGTCAAAGGATGCTTCGGCAAATCTCTCTTCTTCTTGCCGAGTTTTAACGAATGCTCGAATTACTCGAACTCCTGCGATCTGTTCGCGAAGAACTAAATTGATTCGGTCAATCTTTATTTGCATCACTCGAAATGCCGGGACGATTCTGCGCAAGAGGAGAACAATCAACAACGACATAATTGGGAGAACAACAAGCAAGACTGAAGAGAGTTTTAGGTTAGATCTAAGTGCCATGATGATTGC
>CAIZHC010000305.1 GCA_903932705.1 uncultured Actinomycetes bacterium
CGCCAGCAGATTCGCACTTAACGAAGACTGCGTTGAATGCTTCACGTACTGATGCCAAGGGGTGTGTTACCGGAATCATGGTTGGGTGTACACGAACTGAAATAGTTTCCTCTTTACTTCCATGTAATTCATTCGCTTCAGCAATCGCAAGCAACTTAATGACAAAGCCCATCGCCTTAGCCACGCTGACATCATCTGCCGTTATTGCGCGGATACCTTCTCGATAAACATCTTCATCAGTTACCTGGGTATGGAATGCGAGTCCCGCCAAAATTGCAGCTTTGGCCGCTGCATCGAATCCATCGACATCTGCTGTTGGGTCTGCCTCTGCATAACCCAAAGCTTGTGCTTCAAGAAGCGCACCTTCAAATGATGCGCCTGTCTCGTGCATCTTGGTCAAAATATAATTTGTTGTTCCATTGATAATTCCCATCACGCGTTCAACGTGATCTCCGACCAAGCTCTCTGCGAGTGGGCGCAAGATAGGAATTGCACCCGCAACCGCGGCTTCGTAGTAGAAGTCCACGTCGGCGAGGTCAGATGCATGAAATAGCTCTGCGCCATGTTTTGCAAGGAGCGCCTTATTTGCGGTGACAACCGCTTTGCCATTTGTCATAGCCTTCAGGATCAATGAACGTGCTGGCTCGATACCGCCCATGACTTCGATAACTAGATCGATTTCTGGGTCGGTGACGATTGATTCTGAATCCGTTGTCAGAAGCGATGGATCAATGCCGGGACGAGGGGTGCTGAGATCTCGAACCGAAATCTTGGTCACAATTAATCCAACGCCGGCACGAGCGGCGAGGTCAACTTGATTTGCCACCATCAGGCGGGCAACTTCAGCGCCTACAGTTCCAGCGCCGAGCAAGCCGACGCGTAATACGCGATCGTTGCTCATCGTTTCACATCCTCTAATAAACGTATTCCATGAGCTGCAGTGCCATGGATAAGGTGCTTAGTATCTCAAAAAACTAGATCTCAAGCGCCAATAAATCAGCGATCTGCTCGCGCCGCACGATTAATCGCGCAACGCCGTCAATAACTGCCACTACCGCAGGGCGCGGAACGTGGTTGTAATTGGAAGCCATGCTGTACCCGTATGCGCCGGTGGCTGGAATCGCCAACAAATCACCCGGTTGTATATCGGCAGAGAGTGCGATTTCTCGAATGACGATATCCCCGCTCTCACAATGCTTACCGACGACGCGACTACTAGCGGTAGGGCCAAGAGTTAAGCGATTGGCCACAATCGCCAGATATTCCGCACCATAAAGTGCCGGCCTGATGTTGTCACTCATTCCGCCATCGACGGCGATGTACCTGCGCGATACTCCCCCATCTAATTCAACATCCTTGGTCGTACCAACGGTGTACAAAGTTGTTGTCGAAGGGCCAGAAATCGCACGGCCAGGCTCAATGGAGATTGTCGGAAGCGCTAAACCATTTTGCGCGCATTCATCTTTAACGATTGAAGCGAGTTCGCTCATGATGGTGAGAGGATTGAGAGTCACTTCTCCTGGCAGATACGCGATTCCATATCCACCGCCAAGATCTAGCTCGGGCAACTCTTTTCCATAGGTGTCGCGATAACGAGCGAGCAAGGTAATTAACTTCTTTGCAGCAGCAGCAAATCCCTCGCTTTTGAAAATCTGAGAACCGATATGTGAATGCAAGCCAAGTAATTCCAGAGAAGGTTCGGAGTGGATTGCACTTATGGCATCCCACGCAGCTCCGCTCGCAAGTGAGAACCCAAACTTCACATCTTCATGTGCGGTAGAAATGAATTCGTGGGTATGGGCTTCCACGCCGGGAGTAACACGAATCAATACCCTTTGAACCTTGCCGAGTTCTTGTGCAATTCGAACAACCCGCTCAATTTCAAAGAATGAATCTACAACGATGGTTCGAACGCCATATGAAATTGCGCTTCGAATTTCCTCTTCAGATTTATTGTTGCCGTGCATCTCAATTCTTGATGCAGGAAAATTCGTCGCTACCGCGACAGCGAGTTCACCACCTGTGCAAACATCAATTCCTATTCCAACTCCATCAACCCAACGCGCAATCTCTTTAGCGAGAAAAGATTTTGCTGCGTAATAGACCGACCCAGATTTTTCTCCGAAGGTTTCTTCAAGTGCGCTCTTCCATGCTAGTGCTCGTGATTTGAAATCTGCCTCATCGACCACAAAGAGTGGAGTTCCAAATTGCTGGGCGAGATCAGAAGCGCTCACTCCCCCGATAGTTAAGTGATCTAGTTCAAAGCGCGAGGTGCTTGAAAAAACGGCAGGATCAAATGCGCTCATGACTACATCTTTTCTGGAGCGGTGACACCAAGCAAGGCTAGCGAATTTGCGATAACTCTCGCGGTGGCGCTACAGAGAGTTGCGCGAGCGCTATGGAGCTCCGTTGCGGGTTCATCCCCTAGTGGTAGGACGCGGCAATCGGCATAAAAGCGGTGATAAATACCGGCGAGCTCTTCTGCATAACGGGCGATTCGATGTGGTTCACGCAATTCTGCCGCGCCAGCAACTACCCGAGGGAACTCTGCGAGGGCGCCAATAAGTTCTCTCTCGCGCTCATTTTCGAGTAATTCTGGATGAATCTGATCTGTCCCGAAGGCAATTCCCAGATCCGTCGCATTGCGCAGAACCGCACAAATACGAGCATGAGCGTATTGGACGTAATAAACAGGATTTTCATTGGTACGACTGCGAAGAACATCAACATCCATCACCATAGGCGTATCAACTGGGTAGCGAATCAGGGTGTAGCGGGCAGCATCCACTCCAACTTTTTCAACTAACTCTTCCAAGGTAATGATTGTTCCGGCGCGTTTGCTCAGCTTTAACTCTTCGCCATTCTCCATGATTTTCACCATCTGGCCAATAAGCACGTCAATGTTGTACGTCGGGTCATCCCCGGCGCAAGCAGCGATTGCTTTAAGGCGATGTACATAGCCATGGTGATCTGCGCCCAGCATGTAGATGCAGATATCAAAACCACGTTCCCGTTTACTGATGTAATACGCAGAGTCAGAGGCAAAGTATGCAAATGCGCCATCTGATTTAATCATGACGCGATCTTTATCATCGCCAAAATCTGTAGTGCGAAGCCAGGTGGCTCCACCATCTTCAAAGACATGGCCCTGTTCTTTCAGACGATTTAAACAATGCTTGAAGAAATCATTTTCATAAAGTGATTTCTCCGAAAACCAAATATCAAAATTGGTACGAAAGTTTGCGAGCACTCTCTGTTGATCAGCGAGTTGGAGCGCATATCCTGCATCGCGAAATGCATCAAAACTTTGCGCCTCTGGAAGTTCTAAAAACTCTGGATGATCGGCTTTGATCTGCGCAGCTAAATCAATGATGTACTCGCCGTGATATCCATCTTCAGGAACTGATAAACCTTGTGC
>CAIZHC010000306.1 GCA_903932705.1 uncultured Actinomycetes bacterium
AAAATTCTCATTCTTTTCACGGCATACTTTCGCTTAACGGTAGGGATTGCTCAGCCGTAACTCAGGTTCGCTGTTGTACTATCCACACATGTTGGGCAGAAAATCTACGCGTCTCACAAGGGAAATTGCCCTTTGAGGAACCCAGACGGAAGTACACGCTGGGCTAGTTTGGTCCTTGGCCTCGGTTTAGGTGTCACCATCGGGATCTTCCTTAAGACGAGCACCCTCCATGACTGGAATTGGCCATACCCTCTAATTACCTCTGTATCGCGAATTTGCGCCTTGGTCGGCACCTATTTAGCACTTGTTGGTCTGGTCTTGGTTTCCAGAATCGCTTGGATTGAAAAGGCAGTTGGCCATGATCGACTGATTCTCTGGCACAGAAAGTTAGGGCCTTACACACTCTTCCTTATTGGTTTTCACGTCCTCTTTGTCTCACTCGCTTATGCCGGAAATGATGGATCACGAATCGGTCGTGAGCTTTGGCACTTCACCTGGACATATGACTGGATGCTGGCGGCAACAGTTGGATTTATATTCTTCCTAGTCGCCGGTATTACTTCTTATAAGAAGGTCCGCGTCAAGATGTCCTATGAGACCTGGTGGACTGTTCATCTCTACACATACTTGGCAATAGCTCTTAGTTTTATGCATCAAATCAGAACTGGCCCAATGTTTATTGGCCACCCGATATACATGTGGTACTGGATTGGTCTGTACATCCTTGCAGCCTTCATCGTTCTCTACTGGCGATTTGTAATTCCTATTTATCGCTACTTCAGACACGAACTTCGCGTTCATAAGGTCGTGAACGAGGGAGCGAACATGGTCTCAGTGATCATGCGAGGTCGAGATCTTGACCGCATGAGAGCGCAAGGTGGTCAGTTCTTTACCTGGAGATTTTTAACTCCAGGTCACATTTGGGTTGCACATCCATACTCTCTCTCTGCCACGCCAACCGATCATGAACTTAAGATCACCGTTAAGAATTTGGGAGATGGCTCAGGATCTGTTGCAGATATTAAACCTGGAGTTCGCGTCTTCTTTGAAGGACCATACGGTGTATTCACCGCTCGCAAGGTGACAAAGGGTTTGGGTCACGTGGTGTTGGTCGGAGGGGGAGTTGGTATTGCTCCTCTTATTGCAATCATGGATGAGTTTGAAGAATCAGTAGCAGTGGATGTTCTTGTGAGAGTGTCGACAGAAGAAGAGATTGTTCTGAATCGCGAGTTAGACCTTTTGGCTGAGAAGCGCGGAGCACAAGTTCATTACTTAGTTGGCTCAAGAAAGAAGCACCCCATGACTGCGCGCGAGATTATGAAATATGTTCCAGGGTTCCGATACTGCGATGTTTATGTTTGTGGACCTACGCCATTAGTGGAAGCCGTTCGTGAAGCAGCGTCCGCCGCAGGCATCCCAAGGGGGCGTTTTCAGGCTGAGATATTTGAATTTCATGCAAACTAGCAAGATCCACGAAGGGAAAGTGAAGTAATGGGCGCAACTAAGG
>CAIZHC010000307.1 GCA_903932705.1 uncultured Actinomycetes bacterium
ACGACCGCCATCGTCGAGGCGGTACCCATGGTGTTGCAATGTCCCTTGCTTCTAATCATGGACGATTCAGATTTCATAAATTGCTCTTGTGAAAGTTCACCACCACGAACTTCTTCACTCAAACGCCAAACGTCGGTACCGCAGCCAAGGAGTTCACCGCGAAATGTTCCAGAAAGCATTGGCCCACCGGGAACCACAATTGCTGGAATGTTTACTGACGCTGCCGCCATCAGGAGAGCAGGAATAGTTTTGTCACATCCGCCGAGTAGAACGACGCCATCAATTGGATTGGCGCGAAGCATCTCTTCAATTGCCATCGCAGCCATATTCCGCCAGAGCATCGCGGTTGGCTTGACTTGAGTTTCACCGAGTGAGACGACGGGTAGGTTGTGAGGAATTCCGCCAGCTTCCCAGATTCCCTTTTGAACGTAATCTGAGACCTCATTGAGGTGGGCATTGCACGGAGTTAAATCAGATGCGGTGTTTGCGATTGCGATATGAGGCTTTTTGCCATCGAATGCGTGATCTGGAAGTCCACGGCGCATCCAGGCACGATGAATGTAGGCATTGCGATCATCCCCGCCGTACCACCCTGCACTGCGTAAATCGCTCATGACGGCTCACTTACTTTTTTAGGAAGTTTGGAATCGTATATTTTTATTTGGATGACTATAACATGGGCTCATGCCCGCACTCTGGAGCTTGCAATGGCACACATAAGGGTTTGGGATGGGCGCAAATGCCATGTCGGTGAAGGACCAGTTGCGTTAGGTGCGAACCACTCGAAGGTTCATTGGGTGGATATTCTCAATAACAAAATATATTGGCGTGACTTGATGAGCGATGAGAGCGGTGAGATTCCCACCACTGAGAATGTGAGTTTTGTACTCCCGCGAAGCAACGGTGGATTGGTCATCGGAAATGCGCATGGCCCAGATCTCCTAAATCCAGATGGATCTATACATCGTTTGCCCGGACGAGTGGAAGCAGATGGCGGTGATGACCCACTGCCAATGCGTTGGAATGATGCAAAGGTTGGACCCGCCGGAGAGATATGGCTTGGCACTTCGTCTTATGGTGCTTCGACAGATCGCATTGGTCTGCATCGCTTGAGCGCTGATGGGAGCTCGATGCAGCGAGTCGCCGAAGGCATGGGGTTGAGTAATGGTTTGGACTGGAGTCCAGATGGAAGGCTCTTCTACCTCGTGGATACCACCGAACTTCTTCTCTATGTGTATGACTACCAAGCAGGAGAGATTTCTAATCAACGCATCGCGCTTCACTTTGATCCAGAGTTAAAGCAATATCCAGATGGGATGACAGTTGACAGCGAAGGTTGCTTGTGGATTGCTTTCTGGAATGGCAGTTGCATCAGGAGATATTCTCCAGAGTTCGAATTAATAGAAACTATGGAATTTCCGGTGAAATTCGTTTCAAGTTGTGCATTTGTTGGCGAGGATCTTCGTACCCTAGTAGTTACAACTTCCACAGGGGATAATGGCTGGCACGACGATCATGAATTGGCAGGAATGACATTTGTGATTGAGACCGATACTAAGGGAAAGGCGCCGTATGTCTTCGGAAGTTAATCGAGCAGGGGAGCAGGCGGGCCGCGTTGCAATCGTGACCGGCGGTTCAAGCGGCATCGGTCGAGGCGCTGCAAATGAATTAGCGCGCCAAGGTGCAAGTGTTGTGGTGCATGGACTCACTCATGAAGAAGCCACTCTTGTGGTTCAAGAAATTCGAGGCGCTGGTGGCGTTGCCGTGGCCGCGAGCGGACCGATTGATGATCCAGAAACCTCTCTTCAAGCAGTTGCGATTGCCCTCAAGGAGTTTGGTCACCTTGATATTCTCGTGACCTCCGCCGGTATCCAGCGATATGGAACAACAATTGATACTCCCATCGAAGTCTGGGATGAAGTTTTTAATGTGAATGTGAAAGGCGTATTTCTTGCTTGCCAAGCCGCTCTTCCTGAAATTAGAAAGAGCCCAGCTGGCGCTATCGCCATCATTGCCTCCGTTCAAGCTAGCGCTACTCAAGCAAATGTTGCTGCGTACACATCTAGCAAAGGCGCTCTACTCTCTTTAGCTCGCGCCATGGCGGTTGATGAAGGCCCGCATGGAGTGCGTGTTAATTCCATCAGCCCCGGAACAATCGATACTCCCATGCTTCGTAACACTGCGCGCTTGTTAAGCGATGGATCATCTGCAGGGATGCAAGGACTTGTTGATGATTGGGGCTCGGCCCATGCGCTTGGTCGTACCGGAACAATTCAAGAACTTGGTGCGGTGATTTCATTTGTCACCAGCCCCCGCGCAAGTTTCATGACAGGTGATGACATCAGGGTCGATGGGGGATTGCTAGCTCGTCTTGCAGCCGCAGCTCCAAAGGGAGATAAGAAGTGATTTTCTTAAGTGAACAGTTGTCGGCCCGACCTTCTGCGCTTTGGGAATTAGTAAAGCAATGCGGTGTGAATACGACGGTCTCGCTCCTTCAAGGCGCCGAACAAGAGCAACGGATGTTTGCATCTGTAGGTGATGGAAAATTATTAGGTGGCTACACCGATGGAATCATTCCTTGGTCACTAGAAGGTATCACGCGCGATAAAGAGATCTTTGCCTCTCGTGGGCTTGAGATGATTGGCATTGAAGATACCGCTCCAATGGACTTGATCCGCTTAGGTTTACCTGGTCGCGATGAACAGATCGCACAAGTTATCGAGCAGATCAGGGCGATGGGAAAGCTTGGAGTCACGACTCTCTGCTACAACTGGATGGCCGTATCGAGTTGGGCGAGAACGCGCACCGATATTGTTTCAAGAGGTGGCGCGCTAGTAACTGGCTTCAAACTTTCAGATACCGTAGAGATGTCTCGAATTGCAGAGCCTGGGCAGTACACACCGGAACAACTCTGGGATGCTCTGCAGTATTTCCTAGATGCAGTTATGCCTGAGGCCGAGGCAGCCAATGTCAGACTTGGCATGCATCCCGATGATCCACCGTTGCAAGAGATGCGCGGAATGCCTCGCATCATGAACTCCATTGAAAATTACCGCCGCTTGTTAGATCTCTATCCATCTAAATCCAATGGCATAACGCTTTGCCAAGGAAACTTTGCGCTGATGACCGATGATCTGCCTTCAGTTATTCGTGAATTTGGCGCTCGTGATGCAATTGCCTTCGTCCACTTCAGGGATATCGTGGGAGATGCCACTGACTTTGAAGAGACCTTCCACGATGCAGGGCAGAACGACTTACCAGCCTGCATCGAGGCATATAAAGAGATTGGTTTCCATGGGCCAATGCGCCCAGATCATGTTCCGACGATGTACGGAGAGACGAACGAACATCCAGCCTATGAAACCTTGGGTCGACTCTTCGCCCTGGGCTATATCCGCGGGCTTATCCACTCGATTTATGAAAAGCCAAAAATTTCTAAACCTTAACGTTGGGGCCTTTCTTCATCAAAGAAGGCGAGCGGTGTTCTCCAAAGCGAAACACTGGTGACTTCTATGCCAGCTTGCCTATGAGCATTTTGAATTGAGCGGCGCACACTATTTCTACTGAATCGAAATAGTAAAAAGGCGGCAGGTAGTTCAAGAAAAAGTGCTAAAAATATGGCTAATCGAAAATCCCAACCAGGATTTGAAGTAACAACATCAAACCAGGCATCGACAACTAAAAATGTTGCAGAGATCATTGCGCCAGGAATTGCGGCTTGCCTCTTCTTCCAGAGAGCCCAACTTGTGCCGAGCCAGGTAAGGGACATTCCGAAGTCGTATCCCACCCACGCTAAATTCCAATGTGCCGCGTGATAGGAATCTGGCAAAGCGGTCAACAAATAGAAAATCCAACCAAAGAGCGAGAGCGAAGCGACAATCAGCAGCACGCTTTGAAGCTGGTGTGATTTCCATCGCTCAATCTTCGCCATGCCTTATTTACTCCCTTGTGATGGTTGCAAGTCTATACCCCTAGGGGTATAGTAATATGCAGAGTAAAGCCCGATAAACAAGGGAGTTTAAAGGTGGCAAAAGTTTTAATTCTTGGCGCAGGAGTGGCTGGCCACACCGCCGCACTTCACGCCAAACGCATGTTGGGCAAGGGCGATGAGGTCATCGTCGTTTCCCCTAATTCCAAGTACAACTGGATTCCATCCAATATCTGGGTCGGCGTTGGACGAATGTCCGCCGAGCAGGTCACCTTTCCTCTAGCTCCGGTTTACAAGAAGAAGGGAATTACCTTCCACCAAGCCTTGGCGCAAGAGATCTATCCTGAAGGGGATTCTTCTACTTCTAAAGGTTTTGTGAGGGTACTTTATACAGATTCCACGCGCAGCGGAGAGATCGCCAACATTGAATTCGATTACCTGATTAATGCAACGGGACCAAAGCTAAATTTTGCCGCAACTCCTGGCCTTGGGCCAGATGGCCACACCGTTTCGGTGTGTACTTACAGCCATGCCATTGAAGCGGCTCACTCGCTTAAAGAAGTCATCGCAGCCATGAAGGCAGGAAAGCGTCAGGCGCTTGCAATTGGCGTAGGACATGGAACTTGTACCTGTGAAGGCGCTGCCTTTGAATACACATTTAATGTTGAGCATGAAATTAGGGCTGCAGGTGTTCGCGAGATGGCAGACATTACGTACATCACCAACGAGTATGAGCTAGGAGATTTTGGTGTTGGGGGATTGGTTTTCTCGCAATCCGGCTTTCAGACCACAAGCAAGTTATGGACCGAATCTCTGTTCCGCGAAAGAGGCATCAAGGCAATCCTCGGAGCGCACGTCGAGAAGATTGAACCAAATGTAGTTCACTACGAATTAGTAGATGGCACTAAAGATGTACTGGAATTTGATTTCGCCATGCTGCTTCCACCTTTTAGAGGCGTGGATCTCAAGGCATTTAATAAAAGTGGCGATGAAATTTCAGAGAAACTCTTTGCACCTTCTGGTTTCATGAAAGTTGATGCCGAATACACGCCAAAACCTTATGAAGAGTGGCTGGCATCAGATTGGCCGAAGACTTATCGTAATCCGCTGTATCCAAATATCTTTGCAGTTGGAATTGCTTTCGCTCCCCCTCATCAAATCTCTAAGCCTCGGAAATCTCCTAATGGAACACTTATTGCGCCATCGCCACCTCGCACAGGAATGCCTTCGGGAATCATGGGCAAGCTCGCAGTAATCAGCATTAAGGAGCTCATCAAGTCTGGCCCATCGGCCACTGTAGGAAAAGCATCCATGGCAGATATGGGAGCAGCATGCGTTGCCTCAGCTGGATCGGGCCTACGCGTTGGATCAGCTGCATCTATGACGATGTATCCGGTGGTGCCTGATTATGTGAAATATCCAAATACCGGAAGAAGTATTGATGACACCTTTGGTGAAATCGGACTAGCGGGCCACTGGATCAAGCTCGCGCTTCACTACATGTTTATCTACAAGGCCAAGGCCCGCTTCGGCTGGTTTTTGATTCCGGAGTAAGGGAGACACCATGGAAAATCCAAACGAGAGCATTGCACGAGCACCTCTTCCAACGGATCAGACTCTCAAGCAGCGCAAGAATTTATTCATTCAACTTATGCGATTTTGTGCCATTAACCTAAAAATGGTCAAGATGATTCGAAAAGGACATCACCCAATGGAGAGGAAGGTGAAGTAATTGGCTAATTCAAAGAGCCCAACCCACGTCCTTCAAAATGAAGAGACTCTTAACGCCATTTTGGTTCGCGTGAAACGCGCTCAAGGTCAACTTGGTGGAGTTGTCAGAATGCTTGAAGAGGGAAGAAGTTGCGATGAAATTGTGACTCAAATGTCGGCCGTGAGTAAAGCGGTACACACCGCAGCCTTTACCTTGATCTCTTCGAGTTTGGAAGAGTGCATCCTAGAAGGAAAGAGTGATCAAAAAGCAGTGTCAGAGAAGTTACAAAAACTATTCTTAAGTTTGGCATAAAAATGAAGAGACTTTTTGCAGTACTTGTTGCATCAGTATTTACTTTAACCGCATGTGGATCCACGGGAGCCGTATCAACTATGAACGTAAATGATTTTGCTAAAAAAATAAGCGATACTTCTATTGTTCTTCTCGATGTGCGAACCCCTGCTGAATTTGCGGCTGGTCACATCGCTGGGGCTACCAACATTGATTTCGAATCTGGGACTTTTGAATCCGATATCCAAAAGCTCGATAAAAGCAAGAGTTACGCAGTTTATTGCCGGAGCGGAAATCGTTCTGGCCAAGCTACTGCGCTCATGGCCAAGGATGGATTCAAAACTATTTTCAATCTAGATGGTGGAATCATTAATTGGCAGAGCGAAGGAAATGCTGTGGTGACAAATTGAGTAAGCGATACGTAGTTATTGGGGGAGTTGCGGGAGGTATGTCTGCTGCGGCGCGCCTGCGACGCCTTGATGCAGAATCTGAGATTGTGGTTCTGGAGAAGAGCGGTTATGTCTCATACGCAAACTGCGGGCTTCCTTATTACGTCGGCGGCGTGATTCAAAACGAGGAATCACTCTTGCTTCAAACACCAGATAGCCTCTTCAAGAGATTTAGGTTAGATGTCCGAGTTGGCTCCGAGGTGATTGAAATTGATCCGAAAGCCAAGAGCGTCACCTACATGCGCGAGGGTTCATTGGAGCATCTCACCTATGACAAATTAATCTTGAGCCCAGGGGCATCGCCGATCAGACCAAATATCCCTGGGATTGAACGTGGTCTTACGCTTAGAAATATCGAAGATGTGGTTGCCATGGATCACGCTGTTTCAAGCCATCCCAAGAGCGCTGCGATCATTGGTGGAGGTTTCATTGGAGTTGAACTGGCTGAAAACTTAATACACCGCGGAATAAGCACCACGGTCGTTGAAGCTCAGGACCAGGTCTTGGCACCACTGGATCCCGAAATGGCGACCTTTGTTTCGGATGAACTCATTAAGAATGGAATCAATCTAATTCTTTCGGATGCTCTCGCATCTGTGGACGCATCATCCGTAACTCTTGCAAGTGGGAGAGTAATCCCAGCTGAAATGTTAATTCTTGCTATAGGAGTGCGTCCTGACATTGCTCTCGCTCAGGCAGCTGGATTAACGATCGGGGTGCGAGGCGGAATTTTCGTCGATGCTTTCAATGTGACCAGCAATCCGGACATATACGCAATTGGTGACGCTGCTGAGAAAATTGATGTGCTAGATGGAAGTGCCACCTTGGTTCCACTGGCGAACTTGGCTAATCGTCATGGACGCGTGGTAGCCGACCATATTGCGGGTAAAAAGATTCGAGAGG
>CAIZHC010000308.1 GCA_903932705.1 uncultured Actinomycetes bacterium
ATGAAAGAGCAAGATGCCATCATCTCAGATGAACTCAACCATGCCTCGATCATCGATGGAATCCGCCTATCAAAAGCACAGAGATTTAGATATAAAAATCGCGACATGGCAGATCTTGAGGTTCAATTAATTGCTGCACAATCTGCTCGTCGCCGGTTGATTGTTACAGACGGCGTCTTCTCCATGGATGGGTACCTTGCCCCGCTTCCAGAAATTTGTGCCCTTGCCGAAAAATATGACGCTCTCGTCATGGTGGATGATTCCCATGCTGTTGGATTCATGGGTGCAACTGGAGCGGGTACAGCAGAACTCTTGGGTGTCACCGACCGCGTTGATGTTCTATCCGGAACTCTCGGCAAGGCACTCGGTGGTGCATCCGGCGGATACATAAGTGCCCGCAAAGAGATTGTTGAATTGCTTCGCCAGAAAGCTCGTCCGTATCTGTTTTCCAATTCTGTGCCACCTTCAGTTGTGATTGGTTCACTAAAGGCTTTGGATTTAGTCGCTGATGGTGAACATCTTCGTTCAAAGTTGCGTGCCAACGCTGTGCTATTTAGAGAATCAATGGAATCAGCAGGATTTACTTTGTTGACTGGTCAACACCCAATAATCCCCGTCATGTTCTCATCTGAAATAGAAGCGGGAGCTGTTGCGAAAGGTTTGCATGAGCGTGGCATTCACGCCGTTGCATTTTCCTACCCGGTGGTTCCACTGGGAAAGGCCAGAATTCGCATTCAACTCTCTGCTCAACACTCTGAAAACGATATAAATCAATGTGTTCAGGCGTTTACCGATACTTATGCAAATCGTTAGCAATTAGCTAGATATTCTCAATTTGATTTTGGTTGAAGTTTCAACTATCTTCATCCTTAGTTCATGCGAAGGGTTTAACTTTCGTAGCACACCTAACAAAGGATAAACATGTCAGTTCTTTCAACACTTCCAGCAGGTACATTTACCATCGATCCAACACACAGCCGCATAGGCTTTAGCGTCCGCCACGCAATGGTTTCAAAGGTGCGCGGATCTTTCAATGAATATTCAGGTTCAGGCACAGTCGACAACGGAGTCGCATCCCTTAACGTTGAAATCTCAACAGCTTCAATCGATACACGCAACGCTGACCGCGATGGTCACTTGCAATCTCCTGATTTCTTCGATGTAGCTTCGTTCCCAAAGGTTACTTTCGTTTCTACATCTGTTAAAGATTCTGGCTCAGACAAGGTCATCGTTACCGGTGACTTGACTGTTCGCGATGTCACCAAGTCAATCGACATCGAATTCGAATACACAGGTACAGCAACAGATCCATACGGCAATGCTCGCTTCGGTTTCGAAGGCGTCGCAGAGTTCAACCGTAAGGATTTTGGTCTTACTTGGAATGCAGCACTTGAGACCGGCGGATTGTTGGTTTCAGAGGCCGTAAAGCTTGAGCTTGAAATCTCAGCAATCGCTTCAGTTCCAGCTAGCGCAGCTAACTAGTACAAGCGCATCAAAAGGCCTCGCGGGTAACCGTGGGGCCTTTTCCATTGAATGAGGGCACTTCTAAGATATGAGGATGGATTTATACGCCGAAGAAGCACAAGAGCGCTGGGGAGATTCCACTTCATTTAAGGAGTCAAAGGCTCGAACCGCTAAATACACGCATGCCGATTTCGCCGCTGCGAAAATTGATCAAGAGGCTGTTACCGAAGATTTCGCAACCGCTTTTGGAAACCGAGCGGGAGTCAGATCCGCGGTAGTGCAGGAAATTGTGGTGGCTCATCGAGCTGCTATTTCAAAATGGTTTTACGAGTGTTCCGTGGAGATGCAGAAGAACTTGGCACTTATGTATATCAACGACGAAAGGTTCAAGGCTTACTACGACAGCAGAGCGCGCGGGTTAGCGCAGTACGTGCATGATGCAATCATGGTTCAGCGGTAAAAACTTTAAGCTTTTAACCAGTAATCCGCGATGTACTTTTCACCTTCGTCACAAAAAATCGTCACAACCGTCTGCGCGCCTAGCTCTTCTTTCAGGCGTTTCGCGGCGAGCATATGTGCACCAGATGATGGACCGATGAAGATGCCATGGGTTCGAGCAAGCCTTCTCGTCTCCTCCACCGCATCATCGGAGTGAATGTGAACGAATCCATCAATCTCACTGGCATGTCGTTCAATAATTCCCGGAACGAAACCATCTGAAATTCCCTCGATTAAATGCTTTGCAACTTCGCTACAAGCGATGGTGCAAGATTCTGAAGGCTCAAGTGCATAACTCTTGGCAGCCGGGTTTGCCTCTTTAAATGCACGACCCACACCAACAAGCGTGCCGCCAGTTCCAACGCCGGAAATTAAAAGATCAGGAGAGGCCGGCAAATCTCTGAGAATCTCTTTGCCCAACCACTCATAGTTTTCAACAACATTCCACTCACTATCAAATTGTTGTGGGGCGTAAAACCCTGGCTGCTCTGCGATTCGACGCACTTCCTCCAAAGCTTTGTTAACGTGGAAATCTCCGAGCGTACGTACCTCTGCGCCAAAGGCTCGAGAGATTGCTGTGCGCTCTTGGCTCAATCCCTCAGGCATGACCACAAGCATTTTGTAGCCCTTAACTGCCGCCACCATCGACATGGCATTGCCTGTGTTTCCGCTACTCGCCTCAACGATGGTGTCTCCCGGGTGAAGTAGACCCTCTGCTTCGGCGCGTTCAATCATGTACTTAGCGATGCGCGCCTTCACTGAGCCGGATGGATTGAGATACTCCATCTTCACATAAATACCTTCAATATTTATAAGTGGGGTATTTCCGATCGCGTCCAGAATTGTTTTCACTCAGTCAGGTTAGTCGGTGCAGTCTAGAAATTGAATGACGTGGGGATAATAAATGTCCGTTTAGTCCCAAAATCCTTAAATATTCTTCTCTGCTAACTGAGCAAATTTCGCCCTAATGATTTTCTTTAAAAGAGCTTTGGGTATTGGCTTATTAATCTCGAAATGGATCGATCCCTTTGTCTGTTCATAGCCCGCCAACTCTTTTTCCAGGCGAGGTGTAACTGATCCGCTATACGGAAAGAGACTGTTGTGCTTCTTGTAGCCATTGAATCCCAGGATTGGAATTCCATCAATCACAAAAGTCGGTATTCCGTATTTGATCACTTCCTTGGCTTCTGGAATCTCTGCAGCAATCTGCTCTCGAATAAGTTGCAAGCTCTTGCGCTGCTCTGGCGCAAATGCCCTCAGGTGAGCCGTAACAAGTGCCTTAGTCATAGAAAAAGTGTAGAACTATGAGCCTTGTAAATACATGAGCACTGCCAAAACTCTGCGATGTCCCGCATCATCCGGGGTCAATTCCAACTTACTAAAAATTGAAGAGGTGTGTTTCTCGACCGCTCCTTCGGTGATGAAAAGTGCTGCTGCGATTGCGCTATTTGAGAATCCCTGTGCCATAAGGCTTAACACCTCTCGCTCCCTGGGAGAGAGTGATTCGAGCCGGTTGTAGCGGCGGC
>CAIZHC010000309.1 GCA_903932705.1 uncultured Actinomycetes bacterium
ACCTCAAAAGCGTGATCATCTCTACCGATCCATATCACTGCTATCGAGCGATGGCTGAGGCCCGCCATCTAGGTGTATCTGCCAGCTGTACCCCTGCCAGAAGCGGTCCTGGTTCACTCTCGGCTACTGGATTTCGTTACATCTTCCGTGAGACCAGCGCATATCTCGCCTACGAGACGGTAGGACGCTTTGGAATCCACCTCAGCGATCAGATAAAGAAATAGGCTTAACCTCTTATGGTTCTTAGGCAAGCAGTGGAGTCACCTGGCTACAGCCAGAGCGATCGCGATCGCTTCTTGAGCGAGCCTGCCAAGCGCCTTGGTCGAACCGAATTTGCACGAGATCGCGCCCGCATCATTCACTCCTTCGCGCTACGCCGCCTCGCCGCAAAGACTCAAGTGGCAGTTCCTTGGCTAGCTGATTTTCCTCGAACCCGGCTCTCTCACTCACTCGAATGCGCACAAGTTGGTAGGGAGCTTGGATGGGCACTTGGCGCCGATCCGGACCTTATGGAGGGGGCATGTCTGGCCCACGACATTGGTCACCCACCCTTTGGCCATAATGGCGAGGATGCCCTCAATGCGGTTTCAGAAAGTTGTGGCGGTTTTGAAGGTAACGCGCAGTCGTTTCGTTTGTTGGTTCGCTTGGAGGCGAAGACAGTTGATGACTCTGGAAAGAGCGTTGGTTTAAACCTCACCCGCGCCTCACTCGATGCCGCAACTAAGTATCCATGGCCGCGCGCAATCAACAATCGCAAGTTCGGTGTTTACGATGATGATCTCGATATTTTTAATTGGGTTCGTTTAAATGCACCTGCTGGTCGCCAATCGATGGAAGCACAGATTATGGATTGGTCTGATGATGTTGCATATAGCGTTCATGATTTAGAGGATGCACTTGTCACCGGTCATGTAAAACTCGAGACGCTCACTGAAGATGTTGGTGAACTCTTTAACGTCGCGCAATCCACATATATGAGCGATATGACTGAGCAGGAAGCTGCCGATGCCCTAATCTCTTTGCAATCACTTTCGTGCTGGCCGAAATATTACGACGGCTCTCACCGCCACCTTGCTCGCCTCAAAGATTTAGCCTCTCAACTCGTTGGACGTTTTGCGCTTGCAGCAGAGCGCTCCACGCGAGCCGAGTATGGCGATGAACCTCTGACTCGTTACAACGCCAATCTGGTTGTTCCTCGTCAACAGAGAATCGAAGTTGCCATCCTTAAATCCATCGCAACCTTTTATGTCATTAACGCTGCAGCCTCGCAGGAGCGTTACGCCGACCAGCAGATCGTCATCAAAGAGTTAGTTGAGATGGTGTTAGAGCATGCTCCAGAGTCTTTGGACTCCTTCTTCCTTGATGATTGGGCGATGGCCACCTCGGATAATCAGAAACTCCGCGTGGTAGTGGATCAAGTGGCGTCATTGACTGATCCGGGGGCTTACGCGCTGCACGCCAAGCTCGGAAGCCTAAGATAGCCACTATGGCTGGTCGCATTAGAGATGAGGACGTTACATACGTCCGGGAACACAGCCCA
>CAIZHC010000310.1 GCA_903932705.1 uncultured Actinomycetes bacterium
ATCCGCACTACTTCGAACTTCAACTCAAAGGAATTATTGCTGTAACTTTACATGTTGATAAGGTCGAGGCGAAGTACAAATTAAGTCAAAATAAGAGTTACGAAGAGCGAGAGCGAATTGTTGAAGATCTCTTTCAATCAGGAATTGTTGGTGAAGAAGAAATTGCATCAAAGATGCAGGAAGCTCTTGAGGGTTAGAGAGTAATAATATTGAGTGGCGGCAAGCCATCCGCTAACCGCTGTAATTGAGACTCAATAAAGCGCTTGCCCCGCTTCTCAAATGCTTGTGAATCACCGCCCACATGAGGAGTAATTAAGACATTTTCTAACTTCCAAAGTGGGTGATCTTGGGGCAGCGGCTCTGGATCTGTGACATCAAGTGCGGCGCTAATTCGACCGGTGGAGAGTTCGGCAACAAGTGCGTTGGTATCGACTACGCGCCCTCGAGCCACATTCACTAATACAGCTCCATCTTTCATGAGGGAGAGGCGGCGGGCATCAATCAGATGCTCGCTCTCAGAATTAAGCGGCAAGATTAAGAACACAATGTCGAAAGTCGGTAGCAGATCATCGAGATTGCTCATGCGTTGTGAGCCGTTACTTCCACTTCTTGAAAATGTGGTGATCTCAACTTCATAGGGAGTCAGGTATGAAACTAACGTTTGCCCAATTGATCCAGCTCCAATAATTCCAATTCGACTGTCGTTGAGCGAGCCCATCCTCTCGTGGCTCCACTCGCCAATCTCTTGTTTTCTTAAGAAATGAGGAAAACCGCGACGCATAGCAATAGCCATTCCAACTGCAAGTTCTGCGGTCGATGCATTGTGTACACCTTGAGCATTGCAGAGAATCATGCCCTCTCGAATATAGGGAACAGCAGCTTCATATCCAGCATTTGGCACTTGCAAGATTTCGAGTTTTGGCATCGCTCGAACTGGATCAAGAGTTTCAGTGCCGGTCATATATGGTTGAACAAAGAAAGTCACACCCGAAAGATCAGATGCTAGAAGTGGGTGGCTATTGGGGGAGAGTCTGGTAAATCCATCGGGGACAATTAAGTCATCCCACTGACTCCAAACAGTATGCGAAATTTGGCTCATCACTCCTCGCCGATATCTTCATTCCAAACATCAGGTTTTTCTGAGATGAATTTCGCCATTAACTCTTTGCACTCTTGCGAGTTGAGATTAATTACTTCCACCCCATGCGAGCGCAATAAATCTTCAGCTCCCATGAATGTTTCATTCTCGCCAAGAACCACACGGGGAATTCCGTAAAGCAAGATGGCGCCTGAACACATATGACATGGAGATAAGGTCGTATACATCGTTGCCTTCGCATAAACGCTTGCGGGCAGCCGCCCGATATTTTCTAGGCAATCAGTTTCACCGTGACGAATTGCGCTTCCTTGTTGGACTCTCTTGTTGTAGCCGACTCCCAGGACTTTTCCATCTACAACTAGAGCTCCGCCGATGGGTACGCCGCCCTCCGAGCCTCCTTGGCGCGCTGCAGCAATCGCGTATTCCAGAAACTCATGATCGTCCATATTTTCCCCATTTCAGCCGACTAACCCGAACTTTAGGTGAAAATTGCCTGAGTGTGGGCTCAACTTTGGGGGATTTTGCCTATACCGTTCCACTATTCCCTCGGTCTATGAGCCGTCATTTCATACGGGGTCGCAAACACCCCCGATAACAAAATTAGGAGAGATGACGTATGTCTAATCTGGAAATTCGCGAAGGCGAATATGGGGACAAGGTTCTGGCCGTTGAGCCGGGTGGAATCGAGTCAATCCCAGCAAAAGATCGCCATGGCAAGGCTCGTAACCTTTTCGCCACCTGGACTAGCCCGAACCTAGAGTTCGCCACCATCTATGTAGGCGCACTCGGAGTTCTCTTCTTTGGCCTCACTTTCTGGCAGGCAGCCCTCGCAATCATCATTGGAAATCTGCTTGGTGGACTTGGTCAATACATCTTGACTCAAGATGGTCCTAAGTACGGTGTACCTCAGATGGTTATTGGTCGCGCTGCATTCGGAAAGCTCGGCAATATCCTCCCTTCAGTATTTAACGCAGGAGCAGCCGGTATCGGTTGGTTCGCAGTTAACAGCGTCTCCGGTGCATTTGCCCTCGCAGATCTCACCAAGATGAAGGTCATAGTTGCACTTGTAATCATTGTTCTCATTCAGGTGATCATTGCCTTCATCGGACACAACTTGGTACAGACCGTTGAGAAGTACTTGTTCCCTTACCTCGTCATTGTCTTTGGCGTTGCTGCGATTTATGCACTCAGCAAGGGTCACTTGAACCAACATGCAAATGGTCACACTCCTGGAGGTTTCTTACTCTTGGTTGGTGCTTCCTACGGTTACGCCGCAGGTTGGAACCCATTCTCTGCAGACTTTGCTCGCTATCTTCCAGCATCAACCGATGCTAAGGCAGCTGGACGTTTTGCTGGCTTGGGAATCTTCGTTTCAGCAACTGTTCTTGAAATTGTCGGAGCTGCAGCAGTAACAGCCGGTCTCCATGGTTATGGTGCAAACACCAACCCAACCGGCGACTTCACACACTTGATGCCTACATTCCTGGGCAAGCTTGTCTTGCTTGGGATTGTTGGCGGATCTATCGCAGCTAACGTCTTGAATATCTACTCTGGTTCAATGTCATTCTTGACCATTGGCATCAAGCTCGGAAGCCACCAACGCCGCGCAATCTCTGCAGTAATCTTTGGAATCCTTGGATTCCTTCTGGCACGTGCAGCGATTAACAATCCAGCAAATAACTACGAGAACTTCTTGCTCGTTATGTCTTACTGGATCGGACCATGGCTTGGCGTTGTTATTGCCGACAAGGTTCTTCGCAAGGGTGCATCTGTTGAGAAGTTACTCTTCGCTGCCCGCGAAAATATCGCTGGACCTATCTCGTTCGTAGTAGCCGGCTTTATCTCCATCTGGGGCTTCTCTAACCAGTCCTACTATTCAGGTTACTTCGTTAAGAGGCATCCAGGAATTGGCGATATCGCATTCTTAATTGGATTCGTACTCGCATTCGCTATCTACTATGTAGCAGCTGGCAAGAAAGTTAAAGCAGAAAGTAATTAATACCTAATTACCAAGAAGTGTGAAGTGGGCGTCCTTCTGCATAACCCGATGCAGATTGGATGCCCACTACGCATTTATCGTGAAATTCATTGATAGTGGTTGCACCTGCATAGGTGAAGGATGAGCGTACGCCAGCGATAATCTGATCAATCAGATCTTCTACTCCTGGTCTAGCTGGGTCGATATACATACGGCTGGAGGAGATACCCTCTTCAAAGATACGTTTTCTAGCGCGATCAAATGCACTCTCTTGTGAGGTACGAGCATTAACTGCGCGAGCAGATGCCATACCGAAGGATTCCTTGTAGAGCTTTCCGCTGGTATCGCGAATTAAATCGCCAGGACTCTCCAGAGTTCCTGCAAACCAAGAACCGATCATTACCTGAGATGCACCTGCTGCAAGAGCCAAGGCAACATCACGGGGATGGCGAACTCCACCATCTGCCCAGACATGCTTACCCATGGAACGCGCTTGCGCGGCACACTCGAGGACTGCAGAGAATTGTGGTCGACCAACACCTGTTTGCATTCTGGTTGTGCACATTGCACCAGGACCAACGCCTACCTTAATAATGTCTGCGCCAGCTTCAATCAAATCTTTGGTGCCTTGTGCGGTAACAATATTTCCGGCAACGATTGGAACTCCAGGATTGAGAGCCTTTACCGCCTTGATCGCTTCAATCATCTTAGCTTGATGACCGTGAGCAGTATCAATCACTAAACAATCTGAGCCTGCAGCCAAGAGCGCTTTCGCTTTGCCTGCTACATCACCGTTAATTCCGATCGCAGTTGCAACACGAAGATGGTTATTTGAATCAAGTGCTGGGCGATACAAGGTGGCGCGAAGGGCACCAGCCTTTGTGAGAATCCCTACGAGATCACCATGGGAATTTGTAATAGCAGCAAATTCGCGGCGGCTCTCCTCAAGCGCTTCAAATGCGGCCCGTGGTTCAACAGATTCTGGCAGGGTCGTGAAATCAGTATGCATGATCTGGCGAAGCTGAGTGAAACGATCCACCCGCTCCAAATCACTCTGGGTGATTACGCCAACAGGCTTGGTCTTATCGACCACAACGAGAACTCCGTGAGCCCGCTTTGTAATGAGATCGAGTGCGCTTGCAGCTGTCTCAGTGCCTTCAAGAGTTGCAGGTGTTTCAAATACGATATGACGGGTTTTAACCCAGGCAATTACATCGGCAATGATTTCTAAGGGAATATCTTGTGGAATTACTACAAGCCCTCCACGTCTCGCTACGGTTTCCGCCATACGGCGACCTGCGATAGCTGTCATATTTGCAACAACGATAGGAAGCGTTGTGCCGGTGCCATCATCGGTGGATAGATCCACATCCATGCGGCTAGCAACTTGGGTGTAATTCGGAACCATGAACACATCGTCATATGTGAGATCGTGTGTTTGGCCGG
>CAIZHC010000311.1 GCA_903932705.1 uncultured Actinomycetes bacterium
CTTTTACTTCCAATCACGGCGGCCTTAGCGGTGCCCTTTGATGAAATCGTCTCCCCGCCGCGGGTCGTTGACCCACGAGTTACTCAAAAGTCCACTCGCTTGGATGGGCGAATCCTTATCCCGCTCTCCAAACATCAGGGCGAACCTCAAGCTTTCAAGATCACGATTCCTGGCTCAGATAAGACCCCAATCCGCCACGGTAAAACTCATGCGGGTTTTGAGTGGCTATTTGTTCTCTCGGGTCGCTTGCGTCTTGTCCTTGGAGAGCATGACGTAATTCTTGAACAGGGGGAAGCTGCAGAATTCGATACCCTCAATCCCCATTGGTTTGGTTCGGCAAACGGTCAACCAGTTGAGATCATCAGCATGTTCGGTAAGCAAGGTCAGCGGATGCACCTGCGCGCAAAATCCAAAGCCACGTCCCACGATTAAAGAGTTTTCTAGCTATATATTCCGAGATAAGTGGGGGCTAGCATGGCCGTCATGAGGCGACCATGGCAGATACTAATTATTTCTCTAGCCATATCTATGCCGATATTTGCCACATCAAATTCACTCGCAGCGGCAAAAGCTGGAGCAACTTGTTCGAAGTCAGGCATGACCTCCACAAATCTTGGAAAGAAATTCACGTGCATAAAGTCAGGAAAGAAACTCGTCTGGAATAGTGGCGTGAAAATTCCAATAGCGACCACACCCAAGGCAACTCCTACCCCAACTCCAAGTGAGACCCCTACCCCAACTCCAAGTGAGACCCCTACCCCAACACCCACACCAACTCCAACCGTGGATTTGAGTTCGCTACCTCAGAGCGATGGAACTTTCATCGATAACTCAACAATTAAAGGTAAAGCTCTATTTGGTTATCAAGGATGGTTTGGTTGTCCTCAAGACAATACGGGGCCATCTTGGGTTCATTGGTTTGACTATGACAAGCCGCCGATTTCTTCCTCACTCACCGTTGATCTCTGGCCGGATACCACCGAATTAACTTCCTCGGAATTGTGTCCAACTCAAGTTCTTACCTCAGATGGACAGCCGCTCAACGGATATTCCGGTTACAACCTGCTCACGGTCATGCGCCACTTCGCGTGGATGCAACAATACAAAATAGATGGCGTTGCACTTCAGAGATTTTTAGCTCCTTTACTTGATCCACGATTCAAAACTCGGGGCCAGGTATTGCTCACAAATGAGCAGAAGGCTGCGGAGAGATACGGTCGCGTCATGTATCTGGAGTACGACTTCAGTAGCCAGATGAGCGGTCAGGACCTTGTTAATTTGGCTGAAAGCGATTGGAAGGATCAAGTCGATAGAGGCCTCACAAATAGTTCAAGTTATCTCCACGAAAAGGGATTGCCATTAGTCGAACTTTGGGGAATTGGAATTCCAGGTTCAGATAATCTCTCGGCAGCGAATGTGACTGATCTGCTCTCATTCTTCCAATCAAATTCAGATCCAAAGTATCGAGCCACGGTGATTGGTGGAACTGGTTCTTATTGGCGTACGGGCACGGGAGATGCACAACCGGGAGCGGAATGGGCAAAGGCTTATCGCTCCTTTGATTTCATCAATCCATGGGCTGTTGGACGCTTTGGCTCTCACTATCCGGTAGAGGGTCAAAAATATTTGCAAGATGTCACTATCCCTGATTTGTTAGAGACTCAAAAATTAGGAATTGGTTATATGCCGGTGATCTGGCCGGGCTTCTCCTGGACTAACTTGATGAGCAATAGAGGTTCCTCCTCTCCAAGCAACTCCATCGCTAGGGCGTGTGGCTCCTTCCTTTGGACTCAAGCCATCAATGCCATTTCCTCAGGTGCAACCCAAATACAGATTGCAATGTTTGATGAAATTGATGAAGGTACCGCTATGTACAAACTCGTTCCAGCCACTAAATATTTTTCCGCTGGTTCAAACTTGATTGGTTTAGATGTAGACGGATGTACCCTCAACAGCGATTATTACCTGCGACTGGGCAGCGCTGTGGGCTCGGCCCTGCGCAAAGAAATTCCAGTCCAGAGAACACTTCCGATTCCACTCCAACCTGGGGAATCCATCGGAGGATTAGATTTCACTCGCGGTCTATAGCGAAACCACCGAAGGGCACTCTGACTTGATTTACCGCTTCAACGCTTTAATAATTCCCCACGCCCAGTAGAACAATCCGAATTGCAATGGCAATCTTCCATATGCAAGAAGTTGACTTGGTAGTGAGCGATTGCGCCAATCGATAGCCATCTTGATATTTGCTGGATACACGGCGATAAAGAGAAACAGTGCGGCGTACGCAGCTATGAGGCGCACTGAGGTACCGCCTATTTTCATAGAAAGTGGAACCAACAATCCAACTGCGATAGCTAGTTCGGCGACGCCACTGAGGTATGTCCATGTACGCGCACTTCCAGGAAGAAAGTGCGGCACAATCGAATCTAAGGGCTTCGGGAAAATGAAATGCGCTATTCCAGTCACGATAAGGAGCAAGCCCATTGGGCGACCGACCGCATTGAGATTCATGGATTGATCATAGTTATCCGGCGGTCTTGTACTCGGACGAGCAGGAAACTCGTTCACCGTTAAAATTTACCCATGACCAGGG
Organism: uncultured Actinomycetes bacterium; assembly: GCA_903932705.1. GTDB lineage: Bacteria > Actinomycetota > Actinomycetes > Nanopelagicales > Nanopelagicaceae > PALSA-747. Next base: position 2,597 of record CAIZHC010000311.1, read on the forward strand.
TGGCAAAGGTAAAGAATGGATTTGCACCAAAAGTCTGCGCCGTCTGCGGTCTTGATTTTGAGTGGCGTAA
>CAIZHC010000312.1 GCA_903932705.1 uncultured Actinomycetes bacterium
CTGGCGAGATCCGCTGCTGATTGCGAGGTGGCGATTGGCCACTATGAGAGCGCTTTCACACGATTAATTTCACTTATTAAGCAGGCAAGCGGAGATGATCGCAAGGAAATTCGGGAACACCTAGTAGGGTTGTTTGCGCTGGTTGACCCAGCTGATCCCATTCTTACTAAAGCTAGACAACAGTTAGCGAGCGCACTCTTTTGACCTTGATAGTTACAGGCCGCGAACGCCTCAATCTAAGTCTGCTCTTTCTCTATTTCGGGGTAGCGGTTCTCTGTTTAGCTTCGAGAACTCCTGACATCAAGCACAACCTCAATGTAAACAATGGAACATATGGCGTCCTGGTTAGCCTGGGTGCTATCGGGGCTGTGATCGCTTTCATGTTTATTGGCCAGATCACTCATCGCGTTGGCGTGGGTACAGTTCTTATTGTCAGTGGTGCCTTCACTTTCGGATCAATTGCGATGGTTCCACACATTCATACCTCATGGATTTATGTTGTGGTGAATATCGTTTTGGCGGCTGGATTTAACTCGTACAACATCGCCTTGCACCACCAAGCTCTTAAGCGTCAAGAGTTAAGTGGTGAGCGAAACATTCCGAAATTGCATGGCGCATGGAGTCTTGGAACGCTGCTTTCGATGGTTCTTTCACTTCTTGTCACCTCACATTTCTCACTGGCTTGGCATATTGATGTGCTGATGGCGTTTCTTTGGACGGGAAGCTTGCTCTCGATCTACCGCATGCGGCCATTCCTGATTATGGGCTCCAAGATTCGCACCATAGATGAAACCATCAGGATCCGAGATACCTTCGCAATGATGACAAAAGATCGTTACATCGGAATCGCCTATGTCTGCGCGGTAATGGTGGAGTTCTCCACTAACGACTGGGTTACTTTGTCTTCACACCAGGAGATAAAGGCGAGCACGACGCTGAGCATTGTTCCTTACCTTTTCTTTATCGCCGGAATGACCATCGGTCGTCTAGGAATTCATAAGCTATTGGTCATTAGACCCGAAACTTTCTGGGTCCGTCTCTCTGCCCGCATCGGCGGCAGCGGCTTCATAATCTTCTTGTTGCTTGCAAAGTATTTTTCAACCCGAAACTTTGGCGTGGCTTTCACCTTCGAAATTTTGGGCTTCTTTATCGGCGGAATCTGCGGCTCATTCTTTGCAGGGCTCCTTACTCAAATGGCGAATACGAGATCAGCGCTTCCCGGTGGTGTGGTTGTAGCCCAGATTGGTTTGGCACTTGCCGTCCTGACATTCTTTGTAAAGATAGTTATTTCATGGGTTATCCAAGCGACATCGATTACCTATGGATTAATGATTCCTGGTGTCTTGATGATTGCATTCTCACAATTTAAAAAGCTCGGACTGCCAGAGACAGTCCGAGCTAGAGATTAATTACTGAGTAAGGATCAACCAGAACCTTCTGTGTTGCCAGCATCTGCGGCGGTCACATCTTCTAGCTGGTACTTCTCGATTGCTTCACGAACA
>CAIZHC010000313.1 GCA_903932705.1 uncultured Actinomycetes bacterium
CAACATATCGGAGAGTGACTTCAACGGACGGTTTCCTGGGCCAGTAACTGGACGACCACGACGACCGTTATCAAAGAGTGCATCTACCGCTTCTTGCAGCATACGCTTCTCGTTGTTGACGATAATTTCTGGGGCACCGAGATCAGCAAGGCGCTTTAAACGGTTGTTGCGGTTGATAACACGACGGTAGAGATCGTTGAGATCTGAAGTCGCAAAGCGACCACCATCGAGTTGAACCATTGGGCGAAGATCAGGTGGAATAACTGGAACGCAATCCAAGACCATTGAGGCCGGCTTGTTTCGAGTATTAAGGAATGAAGAAACGACCTTGAGACGCTTGATCGCGCGAGTCTTCTTCTGACCCTTACCTGTCTGAGCGAGCTCGGTGAGCTTCACATATTCAGATTGGAGGTCAAAGGTTTCTAGGCGAGCCTTAATTGCTGCGGCACCCATATCTCCCTTGAAGTACACGCCAAAACGATCGCGCATTTCGCGGTAGAGGCCTTCATCGCCCTCAAGATCCTGAACTTTCAGGTTCTTAAAGCGAGACCAGACCTCATCCAAACGATCGAGTTCGCGCTGTGCGCGGTCACGAATTGCCTTGAGCTCACGCTCTGCAGATTCGCGAACCTTGCGCTTGATATCGGCCTTTTCGCCAGCAGCTTCGAGTTCGGCGAGATCGCCTTCAAGCTTCTTCTGACGGGTGTCGAGATCATTGTCGCGACGAGTTTCGATCTTCTTGATATCGGAAGATAAACGCTTTTCGAGTGCTGGTAGATCCTCGGCGCGAGCTTCGGTATCAACTTCAGTGATCATGTAAGCAGCGAAATAAATAACCTTCTCAAGATCCTTAGGAGCAAGATCCAAGAGGTAACCCAAACGGCTGGGAACACCCTTGAAGTACCAAATGTGAGTTACGGGAGCCGCAAGCTCGATGTGACCCATGCGCTCACGGCGAACCTTGGCACGAGTAACTTCTACTCCGCAACGCTCACAGATGATGCCCTTGAATCGCACGCGCTTGTACTTGCCGCAATAACATTCCCAGTCACGAGTAGGTCCGAAGATCTTCCCATCGAAGAGTCCGTCCTTCTCGGGCTTGAGCGTGCGGTAGTTAATGGTTTCAGGCTTCTTTACCTCGCCGAAAGACCACTCACGAATATTGTCCGTTGATGCCAGACCAATACGCAGTTCATCGAAGAAATTAACATCTAACATAGTTGTTTATCCTCACACTTCTTCTACGCTGCTTGGTTCAACTCGTGACAAGTTGATACCTAGCTCTTCGGCGGCACGGAATACTTCTTCATCGGTATCACGCATTTCAATTGCGATACCTTGATTGTTGAGTACTTCAACATTGAGGCAGAGAGATTGCATTTCCTTAACAAGTACCTTGAATGACTCAGGGATACCAGGCTCAGGAATGTTCTCGCCCTTAACGATTGCTTCATAAACCTTGACGCGACCGAGCACATCATCAGATTTAATGGTCAACAACTCTTGCAAGGTGTAAGCAGCTCCGTAAGCTTCAAGAGCCCAAACTTCCATCTCACCAAAGCGCTGTCCGCCGAACTGAGCCTTACCACCCAAAGGTTGTTGGGTAATCATTGAGTAAGGACCTGTTGAACGTGCGTGAATCTTGTCATCAACCAAGTGGTGGAGCTTCAAGATATACATGTAACCAACTGTGATTGGTTGCTTGTAAGGCTCACCGGTACGGCCATCAAACAAGATTGCCTTTCCGTTTCCGCCAACAAGGCGCATGCCATCCTTATTTGGATTAGTAGAGCCGAGAAGACCAATGAGCTCTTCTTCCTTAGCACCATCGAATACTGGTGTTGCAACCTTTGAACCAGGAGCAACATCAGCGAAACCATGTGCGCGAAGATCCTTCTGCCAATCCTCATCGCCTTCTAGTTTCCAACCAGATTTTGCTGCCCAACCAAGGTGGACTTCTAGAACCTGTCCAACGTTCATACGACCTGGAACACCGAGTGGGTTCAAGATGACGTCAACTGGAGTTCCATCTTCAAGGAATGGCATATCTTCTTGAGGCAAGATCTTTGAGATAACACCCTTGTTACCGTGGCGACCAGCGAGCTTGTCACCGTCTTGGATCTTGCGCTTCTGGGCAACGTAGACACGAACAACCTGGTTTACACCAGCTGGAAGTTCGTAATCTTCAGAATCAGCGATTGATACGCCGATAACCTTTCCAGATTCACCATGTGGAACCTTGAGTGAGGTATCGCGAACTTCGCGAGCCTTCTCACCGAAGATGGCACGGAGCAAGCGCTCTTCAGGTGTGAGTTCGGTTTCTCCCTTAGGAGTTACCTTTCCAACCAAGATATCGCCTGGAAC
>CAIZHC010000314.1 GCA_903932705.1 uncultured Actinomycetes bacterium
CAATTTCGAAGCGGTCCACAGAATCTTGGAGCCCTTCTCGCTCCAGATGCCAGCCGAGAGGCCAAAGGGCGTGTTATTCGCCTTCTCAATCGCCTCCTGAGGCGTTCTAAAGGTCAAAACCGAGAGCACTGGGCCAAAGATCTCTTCACGCGCGATCCGATGGGTTTGTGAGACGCCGGTAAAAAGCGTCGGTGGGAACCAGAATCCGTCAGATGGAATTTCGCACGGAACGCTCCAGCGCTCAGCGCCTTCGCTATCTCCAGCAGTCGTTAATTCTTTAATCTTTGCAAGTTGCGCAGAGCTATTGATAGCGCCAATATCAGTATTTTTATCGAGCGGATTGCCCAAGCGAATATGACTCATTCTCGCTTTGAGTTTTTCTAGAACTTCATCGTGAATATTTTCTTGTACTAATAATCTAGAACCTGCGCAACAGACATGGCCCTGGTTAAAGAAGATGCCATTCACAATCCCTTCAACTGCTTCATCGATAGCAGCATCGTCGAAGATGATATTTGCAGCTTTGCCGCCGAGCTCCAGAGTCGCTGACTTTTTAGTGCCCGCGATTGCGCTGGCAATCAACTTACCAACTTCCGTAGAACCAGTAAATGCAATCTTGTCGATACCTGGGTGGTTCACAATCGCGCTACCAGTTGCCCCTGCACCGGTCACGATATTCACTACGCCATCGGGCAGTCCAGCCTGCTGACAGACTTCAGCAAAGAGCAGCGCAGTAAGCGACGTCGTTTCCGCAGGCTTGAGTACCACGGTATTTCCGGTTGCAAGAGCCGGAGCGACCTTCCACGCCAACATCAACATTGGGAAGTTCCACGGAATGATCTGGCCAACGACGCCGTATGGCTTTGGTGAATCACCTAAGCCCGCATGCGCCAACTTATCCGCCCAACCCGCGTGATAGAAGAAGTGTGCGGCGACTAATGGAATATCTGTATCGCGAGATTCGCGAATTGGCTTTCCATTATCCAAAGTCTCAAGAACTGCGAATTCTCTCGCACGTTCTTGCAAGATACGCGCGATGCGATAGAGATACTTTCCACGCTCGGCTGCAGGCATCTTGCTCCACACCTTTGTGTAAGCGTTACGAGCTGCAAGTACGGCAAGATCTACATCCTTCGCATTTGCATCGGCAATCTTTGCTAAAACTTTGCCCGTCGCAGGATTAATCGTTGGGAAATACTTGCCGGATTTAGGCGCGACAAACTTTCCGTTGATAAAGAGCTTGTAGCTATCGGAGATATTCACAATGGAAGTTGACTCAAGTGCTGGTGCATATTCAAAGGCGCTCATTTATCCACTCTCAGTCCAGGGTCACATATGAAGGGCTGGCGTAGTAACCATCCCGCATTTTCATTCGTTGGAGCAACAAATCATTGAGGAGGGCGCTAGCACCGATTCTAAAGAGAGCCGGGCTGAGCCACTCTGGGCCTGCTACTTCATTCACCAGCACTAACTGCTTAATCGCATCTTTGGTATTTCGGATACCACCAGCTGGCTTAACTCCAATACGAATCTTGGTGGCGCTGTAATAGTCACGTACCGCCTCTAGCATCACAAAGACCACAGGCGGTGTAGCAGCTGGGGCGACTTTTCCCGTACTTGTCTTGATGAAATCTGCGCCAGCGAGCATTGCCAAATAGGAGGCTTTGCGAACATTATCCAGAGTTACTAATTCGCCAGTTTCAAGAATCACTTTGAGATGGGCTTTTTCTCCACACATCTCTTTGATTTTTAGGATCTCATCGAAAACTTCGCCATAGCGACCTGAGAGAAATGCTCCGCGATCAATCACCATATCGATTTCAGCGGCTCCAGCATCAATCGCATCTTGCGTATCTTGCGCCTTGACTTTAAAAGAGGCGCGGCCAGATGGAAAGGCCGTAGCGACAGCTGCTACCGGGATATTCTTTCCACCGATTTCATCAAGAGTGGTTCGAGCAATGTGGACCATATCGTTATAAACACAGACTGCACCGACTGAGGGAACAGTTAAATCGGTTGCGTCAGGTCGAACCGCCTTAGCGCAAATTGCGCGCACTTTTCCTGGAGTATCTGCACCTTCTAAAGTGGTGAGATCGACCATGGAGATCGCGGTATCAATCGCCCAAGCCTTGCTGGTGGTCTTGATGCTGCGGGTAGCAAGCATTGCAGTGCGAGAGTTAACTCCCACCTCATCAACAGCGGGCAGGGTCTTAAGAAATGCTTTAAGAGAACTTTCAGATGAATCAACGATCATTGAAAGTAACCCTTAAGAACTGGAGTGAGCTGAGCAATAATCTCTTCGGCCATGGAGTGATCCGAAGGAGCATCACCATTGCGCACAACCTCAATGTAACACTTTACCTTTGGCTCAGTTCCGCTTGGGCGAATGATTACTCGAATCCCCTGCTCTAAGTAGAAGCGGAGACCATCAGTTGGAGGAAGTGCTCCATCTGGATTGAGCAGGTCATCAAACCTCTCCACTTTAAACCCAGCGATATCCGATGGCACCGCCGCGCGAATGGAATTGAGAACGCGAGAGATATTGGAGAGATCTGCTACGCGAATTGAAATCTGAACCGTCTTGTGGAAACCATACTTTTCGCGAATCTGCTTCAGGTATTCAGAAATACTCGATCCCTGAGATTTAAGTTCTCCAGCTATGCGAGCCAGAGCAATTGCGGCCGAGACTCCATCTTTATCATTGACGGTCTGCGGATCGACGCTGTAACCAATTGCCTCTTCATATCCAAAGCCTAAGTTCTCTAACTTTGCGAGCCACTTAAACCCAGTCAATGTTTCGTGGAATTCGATTCCATAATGTTCTGCGATTTTACTAAGAAGCGACGAGGAAACAATGGAATTTGCAAAGCACCTATCGCGATATTTCGAAGGTGAATTACTTGCAAGATACTCACCAAAGAGTCCACCTAGTTCATCACCACTAAGCATCCGCCAGGTACCGCCATCATTAATCGCAGCGGCGCAACGATCTGCATCTGGATCATTGGCGATAACAACGTCAGCATCATGTTCACGCGCCACA
>CAIZHC010000315.1 GCA_903932705.1 uncultured Actinomycetes bacterium
ACCCGGTGCACTCCACCTTCAAATTTCAGCTTCGCATACGGGGTCTTACCCGGTTCGCCAGTTCCTCTGGATTTAATAGCCATCGATACATCTTTATAGCCGCCCATTTCAGAGTCGGTGGCATCGATAATTTCCGTCTTCCAACCTTGGCGCTCTGCATATCTTTGATACATACGAAGTAAGTCGCCTGCAAAGAGAGCTGACTCATCCCCGCCGACTCCGGCCTTAATTTCCATAATGACATCGCGGTCATCGTTAGGGTCTCTCGGCAAGAGGAGCTCTTCGAGCTTCACCTCACTCTCCTCAAGTGCAGCCTCCAACCCCGGAATTTCGGCGGCAAAATCTGCATCCTCCGCAGCCATCTCTCGTCCAGCGGCCAAATCTTCGGTGGCGCTCTTCCATGAGCGGTATCCAGCGATCACTGGGCCAAGCTCGGCGTAGCGCTTTCCTAGCCGACGAGCCTTTCCTTGATCGCTGTGGATTGAGGGATCTGCAAGCTCTTTTTCCAGTTCGACATACTCATCGAGTAACTCATGGACATTTCCAAACTTGTCGTGTGCCTGGCTCATCAGATCTCCCATCCTTTCAATACTTAGCTCCGCAAAATTAATTAGGACAAAATAAAAGAGACCGCGCCCATCCATGCAGGATGAGCAGCGGTCTCTAGAAAAAAGCTACTTAGTTTCTGTTGCCTTACCGAAACGCTTTTCGAAGGCAGCTACGCGGCCGCCAGTATCGAGGATACGTTGCTTTCCAGTGTAGAAAGGATGGCAAGCAGAACAAACTTCAACATAGATTGAGCCTGTGCTCTTAGTCGAGCGGGTCTGAAAGACCTGGCCGCAACCGCATGTAACGGTTGTCTCAATATATTCTGGGTGAATCTCTGGCTTCATTTGGTTACCTCTTTGGGGTGAGTTACTGGGTCGGAAATCCCGTGAACCAGCGGGTTAAGGGTACAAGGTTCGTGGGCGAGTAGGAAATCGCGCAGATCCAGATTTAGTAGTAGCCCCGCCAATGAGTTGTGGCGAGCGCCTTACATGGGGTGCCGTAGCGAATCTTGATGTAACGAAGTCCCCAGCGAATCTGGGTCACAGGATTGGTGCGCCAGTCGGCGGAGATAATGCTCATTTTGTTTCCGGGTAGCGCTTGAGCAATTCCAGTTGCACCGCTTCGGTGGTTTCGAGCCTTGAAGTTCCAGTGACTCTCATTATCCCAGAGAGTGTTAAGGCAAGAGATTTGGCGGGCGTTCCATTTGTAGGTCGAGGCGACCAACGCTTTAGCAACCTGCTTGGCCCCAAGTGGAGTCTTAGCCAATTGGACCTGACGAGCTTCTAGTGAAACCAAGGCCATCTCCCCGGCGTCAACTGAGCTACCTGATCCCAAATCAATCGAACCAAAGTTTTGTGTGAGAGCTACTGATGGATCAATCATGATTGCCACCGGATTTGGGGCATCTGGAAGGGTGACTTCCTGGCCGAGGCTTACCTCAGCAAAAGTTGTGTTGACCGAGGCGAGAAGGGTGATGGCAAAAGCGGCGGTCATTACAACAATCGGCTTTCGAAAGGACTGAATCACGGCTTTACCTCCACTCTTCTTTGAGCTCTCCAGCCACCTTTTTGGCGACTGACAGGGTTAGAGAGTTACAGAGGCGAGGGGATGAGGCAAATCAAAACCTGCGTAAGTGTGAAAAAAGTTTTAATTCACAAATTTGGGGCTTTCTAAAGGTGCAGGTCAGCCCGTAAGAAACCCCTTATGTCCGATTTGTCCGCTCAAGGCAAATTCGAGGTGAACAGGAGGTGATTAGGCAAGGAAATTAATTGGCTCTTCCAGCATCTCAGTGACCAAAGCAGCGATCGGAGAGCGCTCAGACCGGGTCAAGGTGACATGGGCGAAGAGCGGATGGCCCTTGAGGGATTCAACGACCGCGACGACACCATCATGGCGACCAACTCGCAGGTTGTCGCGTTGGGCGATGTCGTGAGTCAGGATCACCCTGGACCCCTGACCGATTCTGGAGAGCACGGTGAGCAAAACTCCCCGCTCCAACGACTGGGCCTCATCAACAATGACGAAGGAGTCATGAAGGGAGCGACCGCGAATGTGAGTCAAAGGCAGAACTTCAATCAGCCCGCGATCAACAATCTCATCAATGACGGTCTGACTGACCAAGGCTCCTAAAGTATCGAAGACAGCTTGAGCCCAAGGCGACATCTTCTCGCCCTCGCTGCCTGGAAGGTAGCCAAGCTCTTGACCACCGACTGCGTAGAGCGGGCGAAAAATTACAACCTTCTTATGGTGGCGACGTTCCAGCACTGCCTCAAGACCTGCACAGAGTGCGAGAGCAGATTTACCAGTTCCGGCGCGACCACCGAGTGAGACGATTCCAATTTCGTTATCCAAGAGGAGGTCGAGAGCGATTCGTTGCTCAGCTGATCTTCCATGAAGTCCAAAG